>CAZNMO010000157.1:0-10937 GCA_964574195.1 uncultured Clostridiaceae bacterium
GTAATAGAGGATGATAAGTATATAATGTCGCTGATAACCATGCTTCTAAAGGATGAAGGCTATAAGGTCATCGAAGCAGTCACAGGCAAGGAAGCAATTTCATTGTTCTATGCAAACAATCCCGACATTATATTACTTGATCTTGGGTTGCCTGATATTGACGGGATGGAAGTGATCCGGAGCATAAGGGAAAAATGCAATGTGCCAATAATCGTGATTTCAGCAAGGGAAGAAGAATACGACAAGATCAATGCCCTTGACAACGGAGCAGACGATTACATGACAAAACCGTTTTTTATGGGAGAGCTGCTCGCCAGGATCAGGGTGGCCGAACGAAAAATTAATAGCATGAACGGATTGAACCACAACGAGGAGAGCTTTACCTGTGATTATCTGCATGTAGACTATACAAAGGGAATCGTTAATGTTAACGGTAAAGAAGTTCATCTTACAGCTACAGAATATAAGCTGTTAAGGCTATTGATAGCCAACAGGGGAAAGGTCCTTACCCACAATTATATACTTAATCAGGTATGGGGTTATGGCGAAGTAGGGGATGCCAAAAGTCTGCGTGTGTTTATGGCCAATCTCAGGCGCAAAATAGAGCTGGATACTGCTAATCCAAGATTTATTGTCACACAAGTAGGCATAGGCTATCGCTTTGTTGACAAATAATACCTATAAGACACATGCCAGATAAGCATACACATATCTGGCATGTGCCTCTTTGTTTATCCTATTTGACATGGGTGATAAAGGCTCCATAGCCTTCCTCCTCCATTTTTTCCACAGGTATAAACCTCAGTGAAGCGCTGTTTATACAATATCTCAAACCGCCCTGTTCCTTGGGTCCATCCTCAAAAACATGTCCCAAGTGGCTGCCTCCCACTCGACTTCTCACTTCGGTGCGATCCATGAAATGACTTCTGTCCTCTTTATTTGTTATTACCGCAGGGTCAATAGGCTTGGTAAAGCTGGGCCAGCCGCAGCCCGAATCGAACTTGTCACCGGAAAGGAACAACGGCTCCCCTGTTACTATATCCACATATATCCCCGGCTTGTGATTATCCCAGTACGCATTTGCGAAAGGCCGCTCTGTGGCGTTTTCCTGAGTGACCCTGTACTGTAGCTCATCAAGGGAACTTTTGATTTCTTCCTGAGCCGGCTTTTCGTACAAGGCAGGATCCACTTTAGGCTGCTGTCTGGGCTGCAATCCGGAAAAGTCCACATGACAATAGCCGTTGGGATTTTTCTTCAGGTATGCCTGGTGGTATTCTTCCGCAAGGAAGTAATGCTCCAGCGGTTTTACCTCGGTAACTATAGGCGCCTTGTACTTCTTCTGTTCTTTTTCAACAACCCGTTCTATGACAGCCTTATCCTTTTCATCAGAGTAATAAACTCCAGTCCTGTATTGTGTGCCGATATCATACCCTTGTCTGTTTCTGCTTGTGGGATCAATTATCTTGAAAAAATGCTCAAGGATCATTTCCAGGCTGATCTTATCCGTATCGTAGACTACTTTCACCGTCTCCGCATGTCCGGTATTTGGAATATCATAATAGCCTGGATTCTCAGTCCTTCCATTGGCATATCCTACAGAGGTCTCCTCAACTCCATCCAATCGCGAGAAATATTCCTCCACACCCCAGAAGCATCCTCCTGCCAGCCAAATCTCTTTATTCAAAGCTCTCACCTGTCCTTTCTTCAGCTCTACACAAAATCTGTTGAAGCCATACTGAAACAGATTTGTATTACCTTGGTTTTCTTGCAGCGGAAACAATCTGCCTTAGCGTAATCAGCACAAATTTTATATATGGAAATATCCTGTAATGTTTGTATTAGCATCACAGGATATTATATTCATCAGCCCGGACTTTTACCCGTATATTATAAAATAGTAGTTAACCTGTATCAGTATTCATACACTTTTTTGTAATCCTCTGTTTTTTTTGTAAAGCTATATCTTGCTCTTTCCTTGAAGTAAACCGAATCATAGGTGGAGTCAACAACCACCCATTTGCCGTCCAAAAAAATCTCATTCCAAGCATGATAACCCTTCACATTGGTTGTATACCCCTTTACCAGCTTTACCGGAATCTGTTCACTTCTCTTCATTGCGGCATATAGAGATGAATAATCATAGCATATTCCCTTCAAAGCCTTAAGTGTCAAATCCGGGTCAGGTGTATAGTCAGTAGTCAGAGTCTTTATCTTGTCATAATCATAGCTTATGTTTCTGACAACAAAATCATAGCCCTTTAGTACCCTCTTGTAAGAATCCTTTTCGTCACCTATCAGTTCCAGGTTTTTCTTGACTGCATCACTTTCCGCTGTCCATCTGATAGTCTGAATGGAATTCAAATATACGATATTGGGATCCTTCAGCTTGATGTTGATATTCTTTTTACTTAAATAACTATACTTGTTAGACCCTACATTTTTCAGCACAGCAACCAGATAGCTCCCATCACCCATCTGCAGCGGAAAGCCTACCACCTCTCCGTCGGGCTTCAATGGATAATAGTATTGAGTTGAACCTTTTGATATCATTACTTTTATCTTTTCATCGGAACTCCCTTTATAGCTTATTTTTACAAGGCCTTTATCCTTATCTGTCTCATCGATGAGTATATCTCCCGACGCAGCTGTACATACGGTTGAAAAAATAAAGATTGAAGAGAGCAACATCAGAATAAATATGAGGTTTTTCCTTAACATAAAACCACCCTCCATCTTAAAGAGACGCGTTTAAGCCTTTAAATATCTGGCAAGTACTTCCTGGTTAACACAATGTACCATTGCGTCCTCCCTTGAAATAATGCCGTTGTTGCATAAATCGGCTATACTCAGGTCCATTCCTATCATCCCCTCCGACCTGCCTGTCTGTATGGCAGCTTCTATCTGAGGTACTTTTGCATCACGAATCATATTCCTGATTGCAGGATTGGCTATCATTATTTCAAAGGCAGGTACCCTTCCGGATTTCCGGGACGGAATCAGCTGCTGTGATGCAACCGCCTGAAGTACTGTAGAAAGCTGCACTCTCACCTGTTGCTGCTGGCTGGGTGGGAATACATCAACAATACGGTCTATAGTTTTGGCCGCTCCTAATGTATGAAGAGTTGCAAAGACTAGATGTCCGGTTTCAGCAGCCGTAAGTGCTATTGATATAGTCTCATAATCCCTCATTTCTCCTATGAGAATTACATCAGGGGCTTGCCTCAAAGCCGAGCGAAGAGCAATAGCATAGCTTTTTGAATCTATCCCAATTTCGCGCTGATCCACTATGCTCTTTTTATGCTTATGCAGATACTCTATAGGATCCTCTAAGGTTATGATATGGCAAGACCTGTTCTGGTTAATGAGTTCTATGATAGCTGACAGCGTGGTGGATTTTCCGCTTCCTGTTGGCCCGGTGACCAATATAAGCCCTTTGGCCTTTTTATGAAAATCCAGAACTGTCTGCGGTATCCCCAGATTGCTGAAATCACTCTGTTCAAAGCTCAATACCCTTATTGCCGCAGCCATGGAACCGCGCTGTGTATATACATCAACCCGGAATCTGCCCACACCCTTAATGGAAACGGAAAAATCCTTGTCACCATTTTCAAGGAACTCCCTGTAATGGTCATCCCTCTTGAACAGCTCAGTAACAAACTTTTCTGTATCCTCGGGCGTCAATACCGGATGTTCAAGGCGCACGAGCCTTCCGTCTATTTTAAAGGTAGGAGGAACTCCCACAGTGACGAAGATATCCGATGCTTTCCTCTCTACAGCCATACTTAACAGTTCGCTTGTTGCGATCATGGTGCACTTACCTCCACATCCCCGAATTCCGGCTCTTCTGTATATTCAAATACCTCAGGTATTTCCTTCCGGGTTACCACCCTACAGCCCTTTTCACTTGAGGGTAGCAGTTCGATTTGAAGCAGCAGTCTCTTTCCCGATTCTGCTTTGAATATATTGGAAACTAAAAGCTTTTCTTCCGATACTTCCATGGTTGCCTGTGGCTCAGACTTAGCTATTGCCTCCCTCAAGGCTGCAATATTAGCCCCGTTATTTTCGTATAGCAGCTTGTCCATACCTGCAGTAAATGCTTGAGCCTTACCCTCTAGGATATAATACTCCCTGTTCCATTCTGCGTTCTTCAGTGCCAGTTTGTATTCAGAATAGGAGGACATCATCCCAAGCACGCTGAATATGCCAAGCATCAGAAATACCAATACGACAAGAATACTTGAGCTTCCCCTTTCGTTATTCACGTATTTCATTGCAGCAACGCCTCCTTAATAGTAGCCACATAGATTTCCGTATCCAAACTGTGAAGAAGAGGCTTTTCTTCCTTGCCTCTGAAATACGGCTTAAGCCTGTGTATCTGCAATGAAATATCATAGAGAGTGCTTCCCACGCCAAAACCTTCCCGTCCTGCTAACAGGAGTGTAACCCGGAACAAGGCTTCCCGACTGCCCTCGCCAACAGCATTCCAATCCTTGTCATAAAAAGCTAGCAAGATTATCCCGTTATTCCCTGATCCGGTATCAGCCCTTTGAAATTCACTAAGAGGTGCTTCTTCCCACAAACCCACCTTTGCTGTTTCTATAATGCAGTTTGATAAATATACACTGTGATCCAGTTCTTCAGTACGCCTTGTAATGTCCTTGGCACTTAGAAAGAGTTGTATGATCAGAATTCCTCCTAGGGCTAAGGTGCCTACTGAAATTATCAGCTCAACCAGCGTAAATCCTCGTCTTTTATCAGCTTTTACCACTGCATTAGTCCCCCTTTAATCACCAAGAAGTACTACAAAGCCTTTCAGACTGTTTTTTTGGTTATCCCCAAATAATACTGTCTCAAAGTAAAGACCCTTCTCTGGTATGATTTCCAGCTTCAGCTCATCCAGCCTTACAACCTGAAAGCTTTCCTCGGGATCAAACTGCAAGTCCGGCAGCACCAGAGACTCTCGAAGTTGTCCATCCTTGACAAATATATAAGTATCGTATTTTTCTAAAGAATCATCATTACCTATTACCAGACAGCCGCCTGGTATGTCAATGTGGCTTGTAATCCTTACGGCTCCGCTTTCAAGACCCTGCCGCACCTTTGTATACAAATATGATTGTGCCACACGCAGGCTTGCCAGGTTATCGTTCTTGCGAATGGTATCTATATAGGCATTTGAACTGCTTGCCACAAGGCTCATGGACGAAACAGAAAACAATATCAGCAACAACATCACAAGTATCATCTCTGTTGTTGAGCGTCCCGCTTGGGAAATTAGCCTTTTCAAGTCAAACACCTACCTTTTTATTACGGCAATTTTGGGAGCTATGTTGGCACCCTGGATATCATAAAAATAGTAGTAGTGTGCATCATCAAGGATAATGCCGTAATTTTTCTTCAGATATTCCAGGTTTTGCGGATAGCTTCCTTCCAGAGCATAGCACTGTACTGCAGCCCGGAGCAGCACTGTCTCTATCGCCTTGCTCCTGTCCTCATTCCTATCCAAGGCTACGTTCTGAACTGACTGAAATGCCGCAACCAATATTATTGTCATAATCAGCATGGTTATGAGAGATTGTAAACCTACTGTTTTTATAAACCTCTTCATGGTGTTCCACTCCTCCCGGTATCTTTATCCGATAGAAGTCATAATCTGGATCATAGGGAGCATCACTGTCAGCAGAACTATGGCAACAACCAATGATAGAGCTATGACCAGCGCAGGCTCGATGGCCGATGTTACCCTCTGGGTAGCCCTGTCCAGTTCCACTTCATATATATCTGTAAGCTTAGTTAGCATTGCATCAACCTGACCTGATTTGAAGCCTACACGCATCATCTGTATGAACAACTCAGGAAAAATACCGGCACCCTTTAGTGCCTCTACCACCGGAATGCCTTTGGCAACTTCCTCCTGCGCCTCGCTTATCCTATTCTGAGCATACTGATTACCTGTCAGAGGAGCTGACATCAGTATCGCATCCTCAAAGGGGATGCCCGCTCTTACCATCATAGCCATCCCTTGAGCAAAACGGAGTGCAACAGCCTTCTGATACATCCTGCGTACAAATCTGGATTTCAGCTTTAGCTCATCCGACCATATCCCTCCCGCTTCAGTCCTTGTATAGGTATATACTCCAAGTATTATTATTACAATAATAGTGAGTATCCAAATAGTGCTTCTCTGAAGTATCCTGCTTAGTTCAAAAATTACCGAGGTAGATGAAGGAAGGTCCCCTCCCAGAGATGCAAGCACCTCTTGGAATACTGGAAACACCTTGAGTACCAGCAGAATAAGTACTGAAGCCATCAAAATGAAAAGAACGGCAGGATAAACCAGGGCATTCCTCAGCTTGTACTGCAGCTTCTCTGTTTTGTCATAGAAATGGCTAAGCTGTTCCATTTCAACATCAAGCATACCCGCTTTTTCTGCTATCCTGGTCATATGTACAAAATATCCCGGAAATACACGCTGTTTCTCAAAGGATTCATATAGCTTCATACCTGACCTAATATCCTCATACAGGCATTTTGCAAGCTGCTTCATTTTTCCGGAAGCAATCTCATTCTTCAGTAATTCTATTCCTTCCAGGTAAGGAACACCGGATTTCAAAATAAGTGAAAGCTGGTATGAAAATATGGACAATTCATCCATTCTGAGCTTTTTTACCTTTACAGACTCCTGTTTTTTCTCACTCACCATCTACTCCCCCTATACCTGTCATTATCTTTATGCAAATACACTCTCCCGCCTACTGGCGCACCGAGTGAAATCGTTCGCATCAACTTGAGGCCATTTTATTAGTGGAGGTCATCTTCCTGTATTCTTATTGATATTTCTACAATAATTATATCAAAATGTGAATATTTAAGCAATTTTTACATTTTTCGAGTAATTTTGTTAATTCCTCGGATGTACTATGTAAATGGTTTAAAACAACAATAGTAATCACAAAGATTAAAGTGTGACGATACCTGTGCCACCCTTATGAAGATAATGGATTCTGGCAAAAACGGAAATAAAAGCAGAAGGACTTTCTGCTTTTATTCCTCTATACTTATTTAATCTATGAATTCAGTGACCAGATCAATATAAAGAATACCATCCAAATGATCTATTTCATGGCAGAAGCATTTAGCCATTGCACCTGTGCCAGTCAATACAATTTCTTCACCATTCTCATTTAATGCCTGTACCGTGACCTTTTCTGGCCTTTTCAGCTTTCCCGATCGGTTGGGGATACTCAGGCACCCTTCTATTACTTCCTGAGTCCCTTCCTGATGGATGATCCTTGGATTGACCAGTTTTATAAGGCCTTCTCCCATATCTATTACGACCAGACGTTTCAATATGCCTACTTGCGGAGCTGCCAAGCCTCCCCCATTTTCTGTATTGTACATGGTGTCAGCCATATCCTCCAGAAGCTCTCTGATCCTATCATCCACCACCAGGACTTCCCTGCTCTTTTTCCTCAATACTTCATCGCCAATTAGTCTTATTTCCCTCAATGCCATTTATACTACCCCTCTGCTCAGCTGCGCCCTGGATTTTTTATCGCTTTCCTCAAAAAGAAAAACATCCTCTATGGCGGCATGAAATACCTTTGCAATATCATAAGCCAACCAAATGGAAGGTTCATACTTCTCAGTTTCAATAGCGTTGACTGCCTGCCTTGAAACGCCTACAAGCTCACCCAGTTGCTCCTGGGTCAGCCCCTGGGCCTCCCGAAGCTCTTTTATCCTGTTTTTCATATATTATCACCTCTGTAATGTTGACCTTACATCTAGCTTACTATATTTGTTAACTAATGTCAAGTTGACCTTACACATTTGAGTATGTCTGGGCTGCAAGTTTTTCGTCCGCTGAAAGCAAATTCCGGATCAACAATTATCTTGTTTATTCCGGCAATAGCTTTTATTTATATACGATTATTATATAAATTATAAAAGAGAAAACTACTAGGATGCTACCAAAGTATAAAAATGCGTCAACCCTGTTTTTCCTGATCAATAGTTCCTTGACCCCCAAACCCGAAAGTGCAAGAACTTGAAAAGCTATACTCGTTATCATAAGGATATCACTGGTTCTTTCAAGCTTGTCATCAAAGAGCATGGCAAGAAAAAAAAGTACAAAGGCAATTATCTGTATAACTGGTAAAGCAACACGGTAGATGAATGCCTTTTCATTCTTAAAATCAAACATGGCTTTCCTCCACTTCAAAATTGAACTCCGGCATTTTCAGGTATCGGCCCAAACAATCTGAACATGCTTAAATACTTCATTACAAAAATACCCTATTATGGTAATATTACCATAATAGGGTATCGTATTCAATGCTGACTACTGCAGTAATCCGTTCATGGTATCCTTTATTGACGAAAATTCAATGCCATTTTGTGAGCAGTAATCTTTGACTGTCATTCCGGGGGCAGGTATCTCCCCTCTGATTATTTCTTCAATCTTATCCTTGCTAATGCCCCAATCCATTAATTCAGCGAAGGTGGTCTTTCCTTTTACTGTCTTTTCTTCAGATGCTTCAACCTTTATCTGATCCTGGGGCAAGGCTTCGGCTGTTGATTGTACTTCAGCCGCTGCAGCTGATTCCGATTCTGCCACTGTTTCAGGCGCTGCAGCTGTCATATCGGTCCCATCGACCTGAGAGCTAGAAATATCTACAGAATGAGCATTTATATATTCCAGTTGCTCCTGAGATAGTCCACCCTTGGCAAGTAGAGTATCCGCTGCCTGCTTCGGGAGATATGACCCGTCCAGTTCTATGGGCAGACCTGTATAAAGACCTACAAAAAGCCTTACAGATCCGGTACCTATTTCTATTCCATCGGCAGCCAGGCTCTCATACATGCTCTCCAGGCTTTTGAGCTGGAAGCCTTCCGGGTTTTGACTGTCAGTCACCGCAAATGCCTCTGCCAGTATAGCTACAGGTACGCCGAAAGAACTCTCCACATCCTTAAAGGTATAGGAACCCCGTATATCCGAAGGATCATATTGGCCTTCAAAGCTGCCTGTCTGTATTGTAGTCGGAACCTTGGAGGAAGTCGTATTCCAGAGATTCATTGCTGCAGAAGCGCCAATGCCGCCCAAAACCGCCACCATAAGGATGAACCCCATGGCACCTTTTTTCACCTTCAGCTTCGTTTCTGTCTCCAAAGCCTTATATTCAACTGTATTTACCACCGGGCAGGCTTCTTCAGAAGTACATTTCAGGCAGGATATACACTGATGGTCCAGAACTGCACTTTTATCCGCCACCCTAATATTCATGGGGCAAGTCCTGCTGCATTTATTGCAGCTTATGCAGGTACCGCTATTCCTGCGTATCTTGAATATCCTGAAGAGATTGCTGATACCAAGCAAAGCTCCATAGGGACAGGCATATTTACACCAGGGGCGCTCCATCACGAGCGACAGGAGCAGTGTAATACCCAGTATTGCCAAGCCACCGATAGCGATTTCATCAGACCACAGATGGAACAGCGCTGAATATGGATCCACCTCGTTAAAAACCAGTTTTCCTGTCATTGCAGTCATGTAGACGACCCATGCCAGGACCATATATCTTGC
Organism: uncultured Clostridiaceae bacterium; assembly: GCA_964574195.1. Taxonomy (GTDB): domain Bacteria; phylum Bacillota; class Clostridia; order Lutisporales; family Lutisporaceae; genus BRH-c25. The sequence goes on from CAZNMO010000157.1 coordinate 9,584, forward strand.
ATATCTTAAATATCGATCATAAGAATAGGGTATGAGGTTGTTGAACCTATTTTTGAATACTCTTCTGCCTATCACAGAGACCCATTCCTGTATGCTGCCCAAAGGACATATCCAGCCGCAGAATACCGGGCCGAACCCAATTGTCAGTATAAAGACTATCCACATCAGAACCAATGAGGAATCATGTATCTTCTGGACATAAGTTCCTGAAGTTATGTACTGGTATATGGATACCACTCCACCAAAGGGGCATATGGCATGCACTGATGCATTGGCTACAAAGGGGATGGTTATCCCGCTTTCAGCAAGAGTATGAGCCAGAGTAATCAACACTACCAGAATAAAGAAGAATACCTGTATCACTGTCCTGATCTTTATAAGCTTTTTCATTTTTCCACCACTTCCATTCACAAATTTAAATTTATATAATAACTTTCTTGAATAAGTAAATTATATAGATAGAATGTGTTGGAACTGTGATAGAATATGGAAATTTCTCTAAAAACCCACATGAAAAAAGGATGCCACCCAAGGGTGATATCCTTTGTAGTCAGTATCACTTATATAATATTTCTTTTATCATCTCAGGTCTTATCTCCCAGATATTTGCCTGTATCCTGAACGGATCCCACTGGTCTGTCTCAAATACTCTTATCCAGCTGTCCATTACTCTTTTTCTTTCCTCCGGATAAAAGTGTGAAGTGTTTTCATCAAGGAAAGAATATGAATCCTTAAAGCCTTTGGAGGCTATATCCTTTTCGTACTCATCTCCATCCTTTTCATCCTTGGGCACATAATGGTGATTGAGTACATAATCCCACTTGGATCCGTCGAAATATATTATTTCCGACTCATCCACCTCAAGTACATATACGATCTCGGTTTCGGTAGGTCGCAGCATATACTCCTCACTAATGGAACACCATACAGGAAACTCAACACCCTCCGGCTTAGGGACCATCTTATCAGCTTGATTTACAAACCAGCCGTATAAATTGATGATATAATCTGCTATCTGATCAAACTTCTCCGCCAGGTGTTTCCTTTTAATACGGATAACACCCTCATTTTTCAGATCCTCCAGGCTCCTTTTATCCTGCCTGGTCCATAGGGCCACTTTCAATTTCATTACCCCCTGTACACATCATATAGCTCTACATTAAGAAATATATCATAGGTACATGGGCTGGGTACAGTCCTTGTTGAATACATTTTGAAAAATCTATTGACAGACCCGCTACTGCGTGTTACTATATAGCAGTAGTAAGTAACACTGCATACCAGTCTTACAGAATAGCAAGGAGTGATAAAGTTGGATAACCTGACAGAAATGCTCAAAGGCGTACTTGAGGGC
>CAZNMO010000158.1:0-10928 GCA_964574195.1 uncultured Clostridiaceae bacterium
GACCCTGCAAATAATGCATGAAAATTTCTCAAGGCTTTTGCAGACCTATCTTTCAGGTTATCTGAGAGCATTGGTGCAAATAGAAGTTATATCGGTAGATCAACTGACCTACAATGAATTCAGTAACTCAATGCCCAATCCTTCAGTCCTTGGAATTGTTGACTTTTCTCCTCTCAGCGGCTCAATAATAGTGGAAATGACACCATCGATTTCCTTCGCAATGATTGAGAGGGTGCTTGGCGGCACAGGACACGGTTTTGAGAGGGCAAGAGGATTTACTGAGATAGAGCTTACACTTATTGAGAAGATAATGGGACAAATAATCAGCTTTTTCAGAGATCCGTGGAAGAATGTAATAGAACTGAAACCGCGATTGAAAAAAATCGAGACAAATCCACAGTTTGCGCAGATAATGTCTCCAAATGAAACAGTTGCGCTCATTACTCTGAACACAAAGGTTGGAAATACTGAGGGAATGATACATATATGTATACCACATCTGGTAATAGAACCGGTCATACCGAAGCTTAGTACGAAATTCTGGTTCTCAGGGATCAATAAAGAGATCACCGGCAGTGATCTGAAGATAATCGAAAAGAAGATACAAAGCACATTGCTGCCCGTTAGGGTGGTTCTGGGCTCCAATGATATCACAGTAAGAGATTTTCTTGGACTAGGTATAGGAGATGTTGTCCCTCTTAACACAGCAGAAAACGACGATCTGAAAATATTCGTTGGAAACCTGCTGAAATTCAGAGGCAAGCCAGGGTTAAAAAAGAATAGAGTCGCAGTAAAGATTACAAAAGTAGAAAAGAAAGGGGATGAATACGATGAGTGAAATGCTGTCACAGGAAGAAATTGACGCCCTCCTGAGAGGAGATAGTGCCACAGCGTCTCAAGACAGTTCATCTTCTCAGAATAATCAGAGTGATGATCTTACTAATGAGGAAAGGGATGCCCTGGGTGAGATAGGCAATATCAGTATGGGTACCTCGGCTACAACACTTTTTACACTGCTTAACAACAAGGTCAGTATTACTACACCGAAGGTAACTGTAGAAACCTGGGAAGAGCTTTCACAAGAATACAAATCACCTTACGTTGCAGTACAGGTACATTACAAGGAAGGCTTGGAAGGCTCAAATCTTCTGATTATGAAGGAAGATGACGTAAGGATAATAACAGATCTGATGATGGGAGGTTCAGGCGTAACAAACAATGAACCCATCGGTGACCTTCACCTAAGTGCAATTGGCGAAGCTATGAACCAGATGATAGGCTCCTCATCCACATCATTATCTACCATGTTCAACAAAAGAATTGATATATCCCCACCACAGGCATTCATACTGTATTTCCAGAATTTCAGCGAGCTTGAGCTTTTCAAGCCCGGGGAGAAGGTAGTTAAGATAGCCTTTAGAATGGAGATCGGCAATATAATCGATAGTGAAATAATGCAGTTGTTGCCAATCGAATTTGCCAAGGATCTTGTTAGCAATCTGCTTAACAACATGGATGTCAAGGAAGAACCGGTAGTGGTTGAAAAGAAAAGTGCACCGCCGCCTCAGCAGGTTGCAGCAAGCAAGCCGGCTAGTCAGCTAAAGCAGAACATATTGAGTAACAGCTATGAGGAAAGGCAGGAAAGCGAGCCGGTCAGGAGGGAAGAGCATAAGGTGGTAAATGTCCAGCCTGTTCAGTACCAGACCTTTGAAAGTGATCAATGGAGTGCTGAGAAGGAAAGTATCGAGCTTATAATGGATGTGCCCCTTGAAATAACTGTTGAGCTTGGCAGGACAAAAAAACTGATCAAGGATATCCTTGAGTTCGGACCCGGAACTATACTTGAGCTGGACAAGCTTGCAGGGGAACCGGTAGATATAATGGTAAACGGCAAATATATTGCCAAGGGTGAGGTAGTAGTAATAGATGAAAGCTTTGGTGTGAGAATAACTGATATAGTAAGTGCATCAAAGCGGTTAAATAAAATACAGTGATAAATATTAAATAGATGCGAGGAGGAAGTATTCAAATGGCTAATGGGATTCTTATAGTTGATGATGCTGCTTTCATGAGGATGATGATCAAGGATGTACTTTCCAAGAATGGTTTTGAAATCTGCGGCGAGGCTGAAAATGGAGCAAAGGCAATTGAAAAGTACAAAGAGTTCAATCCTGATCTTGTAATTATGGATATTACAATGCCGGAAGTGGATGGAATTCAAGCTGTAAAAGAAATAAAAAAGCTAAATGGCGCAGCCAAGGTCATAATGTGCTCCGCTATGGGACAGCAGGCAATGGTTATAGAAGCTATACAGGCGGGAGCAAAGGATTTTATAGTTAAGCCCTTCCAGGCAGAGAGGATCATAGAAGCGGTCAAGAAGGTACTCGGCTAACAGGGCGGAGGAGGTCAAATGTCTACCTTTTCGTATTTAGCAGCGGCCGCACCGGTACAAGCTGGTGTGGGAAGTACATTATATGGGATTTTATACTTTATATTTATGTCCGCTATTATATTGGGCGCGGCGTATTTTGTCACAAAATTCATTGCCGGAAAAGGCTTTTCAGCTTCTAATAACAAGAATTTGAAGGTTGTCGAATCGATTTCGCTTGGTATTGACAAGACACTCCTGCTTGTAAAGGTGGGAGAACAGTATCTTTTGCTTGGTAGCACTCAGAAGAACATCAGCTTTCTTTCAGCTATAGATCAGGAGCAGCTGAGCCTGGCAAATGCAGAGGAGGCATATAACAACCTGGATGGAGAAGGCTTTGAAGCTTATATGGGTAAAGTGACAGGCACAGACGAGCCGGTGGGTATGAATTCAGTCAAAAGGAATCTCAATAAACTTAAATCTATTGTTAGAGGGAACAAATTAGATGGTTAAGAAAAAAAGTATTATTGTATTTGTAATAATAGTTATAGCAATATTTGCAGTAGGAATGATGAATGCATGGTGTGAACCGCTTCCAATACCGAAAATCGGTCTGGATATTGAAACTGCCGAGAATCCGCAGGATGTCGCGCTCAGCATGCAGATACTTTTTTTATTGACGATACTGTCTCTTGCACCATCACTCTTGATAATGCTTACTTCTTTTACGAGGATAATAATCGTGCTTTCCTTTACCAGGAATGCACTGGGCACACAATCGATGCCTCCGAATCAAGTGCTTGTGGGATTGGCTCTTTTTCTGACCTTCTTTGTAATGTCGCCTGTGATAACAGAAATAAATGAAACCGCATTCACACCTTATACCAAGGGTGAGATAACCCAGGAGGTAGCTCTGGATAAAGCTGTCCAACCCATACGTACTTTTATGTTCAAGTATACAAGAGAAAAGGACCTCGCATTGTTCTTAAAGCTGGGGCAGGTAAATCAACCACTGGCGAAGAACGATATACCAACCTCTACGCTTATACCTGCATTTATTATAAGCGAGCTTAAAACAGCCTTTGAGATTGGTTTTTTCTTATATATACCGTTTTTGATGATAGATATGGTAGTGGCCAGTACCCTGATGTCCATGGGTATGATGATGCTGCCGCCTATTATGATTTCAATGCCCTTTAAAATATTGCTTTTTGTAATGGTTGATGGCTGGAATCTTATAATCAGATCTCTAATTATGGGATTTAAATAGTAGAGGTGTTATAAATGGATCAAAGTGTTGTAATAGATGTAGCACAGGAAGCAATAAAGGTGGTATTGATGATATCCGCTCCCATACTTGGGCTGGGACTTTTGGTAGGCCTGTTGGTCAGTATTATTCAGGCAACAACACAGATACAGGAAAGCACACTTTCGTTCATACCGAAGGTCGTAACAATTGCTTTGACACTGCTGATATTTGGTCCATGGATGATGAACCTGATGTACGAATTTACTGTTAACCTTTTTGAAAATATACCTATGTATATCAAATAGCCATGGATAACGCAAATATTGTTCTTATTGATAGATTTATAATATTAATACTGGTTTTTGTGAGGATGTCCTCAATTTTTGTTGTCACACCTGTATTTGGCAGGAGTGAGCTCCCGGCATACCTGAAAATAGGACTGGCCTTCTTTTGCTCCTACACGATGCTTCCTTTGCTTGGAGATGTCAAGGTGGAATACACAAACCTGTTCAGCTTCTCTGCGATAGTGGCAAAGGAGTTTATGGTCGGTATTATAATAGGGTATGTAAGCTTCCTGGTTTTTTCAGCCTTGTTTATGGCCGGTATGCTGATAGACACTCAGATAGGCTTTGGGATGGTAAATGTCCTGGATCCTACTATGAATACACAAGTGCCATTGACCGGCAACTTTATCTATATACTAACAACAATGCTGCTTCTGGCAATGGATGGGCACCATGTGCTGCTTTCGGCCCTTTACAAAAGCTACAGCATACTGCCGATAAACGGTTTTGAGTTTACTGAAGCCATGGTGAATAATATTACTACAATTTTTTCAGATGTATTTCTGATTGGCTTTAAAATTAGTATGCCTGTATTTGCAGCTATGCTTCTATCCGAAGTTTCCCTGGGGATACTGTCAAGGACCGTACCGCAAATGAATGTATTTGTGGTAGGAATGCCAATGAAGATCGGTATAGGGTTAATTACGATTTACCTGATGCTTCCGATATTCATACAGATAATGACGGTTACCTTTGACAGGATGTATGGCTATATTTACTTGATAATAAGGAGTATGGCTAAGGGATGATGGAATACAAATATTTGAAAATGAACCTGCAGCTTTTCGGAGAAAAAACCGAGCCTGCAACCCCAAAACGAAGAGGTGAGCTGCGCCAGAAAGGCCAGATTCCAAAAAGCAAGGAATTGGTTACTGCATTGGTGCTTCTGATTTCCTTCTTTAGCTTGAAGGTTCTCTCAAAATATATATTTGCAGACATGGCCGCAGCAATGAGGAACTTTTTGAGCTTTCCCAAGGAAATAGACAAGAGCTTTACCACAGAGAATATTATGGATATTTTTATCCAAGTCACTATAATAATGGCTAAGTCTCTTGCTCCGATATTGCTCATAATCGCACTTGTGGCAGTAATCGTAAATTATGCACAGGTTGGTGTGCTTTTTACTACGAAGCCCCTTATACCCAGTTTGAACAAACTGAATCCGGTTGAAGGGTTCAAACGATTATTCTCCAAGCATGCTTTTGTTGATTTGATCAAATCCATAATGAAGATAACTATCATAGGATATGTTGTTGTTGACTATCTTAGAGATAACTATAAGGTAATTCCACAGTTGCTGGACATGAATGTACAAAGCAGCTTCGTGTTCATAGGAAGTAATCTGATAAATGTTGGAATAAGGGCTGCGGTTGTACTTCTCATTCTCTCTTTGTTTGATTTGGGCTTCCAGAGATGGGAGTATGAAAAAAGCATAAGAATGTCAAAACAAGAAATAAAGGACGAGTATAAAGATATTGAAGGTAATCCACAGATCAAAGGAAAGATTAGGGAAAAGCAGAGGCAGCTGGCACTGCGGAGAATGATTGCCGAGGTTCCCAAGGCTGATGTTATAATAACCAACCCGACACATTTTGCAGTTGCAGTTAAATATGATTCTGCTGCTTCTGATGCTCCACTGGTACTAGCAAAGGGCAAAGATCTTATTGCACAAAGGATAAAGGACGTTGCCAGAGACAATAAAGTACCTGTTGTAGAAAACAAGCCTCTTGCCCAGGCTTTGTACAAGACCGTGGATATCGGCGGGAAGATACCAGCCGAGCTATATAAGGCTGTTGCTGAGGTTCTGGCATATGTTTACAGTCTAAAAGGAAAATAGAAGGAGAGATTTATGGGTAGACATGGAGATATTGTAGCAATTGCTGTAATGGCAGTATTAATGTTGATAATAGTACCGCTGCCGACTTTCATAGTAGACATTATGTTAACCCTGAATATTTCCTTATCATTGGTAATATTTCTTTTGTCAATGTATATAAAGGAGCCGCTTCAGTTTTCAATATTTCCGACAATGCTCCTGATAACGACGCTTTTTCGATTGTCCCTGAACTTTTCGACCACAAGGCTGATACTTGGAAAAGGCTATGCCGGTGAAGTGGTTGATGCGTTTGGTAACTTTGTTACCGGAAGCAATCCTGTTGTCGGTTTCATAATGTTTCTGATCCTGATAGTCGTACAGTTCATGGTAATAACAAAAGGTTCCGAGAGGGTGGCAGAGGTCTCGGCAAGATTTACCCTTGATGCAATGCCTGGAAAGCAGATGGCTATCGATGCAGATTTGAACTCCGGCCTGATTAATGAACAGGATGCCAAGGAAAGAAGAAAAAAGATACAGCGTGAAGCAGACTTTTACGGCGCTATGGATGGTGCCAGCAAATTTGTAAAGGGAGACGCCATAGCGGGTATAATAATCACTGTTATAAATATCACAGGCGGTTTTGCCATAGGCATGCTGCAGATGAATCTGGGCTTCGCTGAAGCACTATCCAAGTTCACTATACTGACCATCGGTGATGGCCTTGTAAGCCAGATACCAGCATTGTTCATCTCGGTAGCTGCCGGTATGGTCGTTACAAGGGCTGCTTCAGAATCAGACCTTGGGAACGATGTCATATCTCAGCTGCTTAGGGAGCCCAGGGTACTTTATATCACAGCAGGAGCACTGCTGATGCTTGCATTTACAGGGCTTCCAAGGATACCGAACTTATTACTTTCAGCATTCATGGCCTTTATGGGCTATACACTCCAGAGGACCATCAAGGAATCGGAGAAGGAAGAGGAAATAAAAGCCCAGGATATTGAGGTTGAAGAAATAAGGAGACCTGAAAATGTTATGACTTTACTTCAGGTTGATCCTATAGAGCTTGAATTCGGCTATGGAATTATCCCTCTTGCCGATACAAACCAAGGCGGAGACCTTCTGGATAGGGTAGTAATGATCAGACGGCAATGTGCCCTGGATCTCGGGATCATTGTTCCGGTAATAAGGCTCAGGGATAATATACAGCTAAGACCAAATGAATATCTTATAAAAATCAAGGGGATAGAGCTGGCCAGTGGGGAATTGATGTTTGACAGCTTCCTGGCAATGAATCCAGGCACCGCAGACGGAGAGCTGGACGGTATAAAAACTACCGAACCGGCCTTTGGACTTCCTGCAGTATGGATAAGTGAGAATCAGAAGGAACGGGCGGAAATGATGGGATATACAGTGGTAGATCCTCCTTCGGTAATAGCCACACATCTTACCGAAATCATCAAGAATCATGCTCATGAGCTGTTGGGCAGACAGGATGTCCAGAAGCTTGTAGAAAACCTGAAGGAAAACTATCCAGCCCTTGTTGATGATGTGACACCCAAGCTGCTAAGCCTTGGCGATATACAGAAGGTTTTGGCAAATCTGCTGAAGGAGGGTGTATCTATAAGGGATATGGTTACAATAATGGAGACTCTTGCAGATTATGCTCCAATGACCAAGGATACAGATATGCTGACAGAGTACGTCAGGCAGTCAATGAGGAGAAATATAACAAAAAGATTTTTGTTTGACATGCAAGCAAAGGTTATCACGCTTGATCCATCACTGGAACAGATGATAATGGACTCGGTACAACAGACCGAATACGGTTCCTATATAAATATAGAGCCAAATACCGCACAGCGGATAATAAGCAACCTTCTGAAAGAGGTTCAGAAGCTGTCATCCATGGGGGAGCAGCCAATTGTACTGGCATCTCCTATAGTAAGGCTTTATTTTAAGAGGATGACAGAACAGGTGGCTCCGGGACTTGTAGTATTATCCTACAACGAACTGGATCCGTCAGTTGAGATACAATCAGTAGGGGTGGTGAAATTATAGTGAAAGTAAAAAGATATGTAGGAGAAACAGCTCAGGAAGCAATGCAGAAGGTCAAGGCTGACCTGGGCAGGGATGCAATAATATTGAATACCAGAAAGATCCGCAAAAAAGGTCTTGTAGGCTTCTTTACAAAACCACTGATAGAAGTTGTAGCCACCATTGACAATGATATCTCCAACACAGGGGCACAGAACAAGCAGCAGGAGATCAAGCCTCCGGTTCAGCCGATCCGTGAGGAGCACATCAATGTTTCGGGCGGCAACTTCATCAGAGAACTGAATGACAATATACAGGTTCAGAAGAATGCAGCGAAGAATTACGCCAAACAGCAGAATCATAATGAAGATAAAGAGCTTATTCAGCAGGATTTCATGGAGTTGAAGAATATGCTGAACAAGGTGTATGATGCTGTGAAGGTGGATTATGAAAACAACAAGCTTTCGGATATAGTGAAGAAATATTTGAAGACCCTTGAGGATTTTGAGGTAGACAAGGTGATCGTAAATGAGGTAAAAGACAAGCTGTTGGAAACGTTGGATGCTGAGAAGCAGCAAAGCGATGCCATAGTCAGGAATACAATTTACAGCATTCTGAGCAAGTATATGAAGGAGCCTGAACCTTTTTCCTTCACAAAGGATAAAAAAGTCATAATACTAATTGGTCCTACAGGAGTTGGAAAGACGACAACACTTGCAAAGCTGGCGGCTAACATGGTGCTTGCTGAGAAGAAAAAAGTCGGTCTTGTTACATCCGACACTTACAGGATCGCTGCAGTAGAACAGTTAAAAACCTATAGCGAGATAATTGGAGTGCCGCTTTCTATCATTTACACACCCAATGAAATATTAAATGCAATTGAAAGCTACAAGGACAAGGACTTGATTCTGGTTGACACTGCAGGAAGAAGCCACAAGGACAAATATCAGCTGATGGAGCTTAAGACCCTCATCAAAACAAGCATAGATTATGAAGTATATCTGGTCATGAGCGCCACAACAAAATTCTCTGATTGTATTGAGATAATCAAGAACTACAGCTTCCTGGATGATTACAAGCTCCTATTTACCAAACTGGATGAAACCTCGGCCTTTGGTGTTATTCTCAATGTTGCTTATATTACCAAAAAGCCAATTTCATATATTACGACCGGCCAGAGCGTACCTGATGATATAGAGATCGCAGACAACGGCAAGATAATAAACTGTTTATTGGGAGATAAGCTATATGAAAGATCAAGCTGAGAGATTAAGAGAAATCATAAGCAGCATTAAGAATTACAATGAAGATAGTAAGAATACAGCTAGCTTGACTGACAAACCCGGGTCAAGAGTCATTGCGATCACAAGCGGTAAAGGCGGTGTTGGAAAGACTAATTTCACCGTAAACCTGGGAATAGTTTTCTCACAGATGGGGCTTAGGGTAGTGATCATTGATGCAGACCTTGGGCTGGCCAATGTTGATGTAGTAATGGGGAAAATGTCCAAGTACAATCTTTCGGATGTAATAAACAGTGACAGGGATATACTTGAAATACTTGAGGAAGGTCCCAATGGCATCAAATTCGTATCCGGAGGTTCAGGGGTGCAGGAGCTGGTGAAGCTGGATAAGAAGCAGCTGGTAGATCTGCTGATGAAGCTTGGAAAGCTTGATGAGGTAGCGGATATAATATTGATAGACACCGGAGCAGGGCTGTCTGAGAATGTGATAAGCTTTGTGCATGCAGCCAGAGAAGTGATTCTGGTTACTACCCCGGAGCCTACATCAATAACAGATGCTTATGCCTTGATAAAAACAATCACTCATAAAGACAAATCAAAGAATATTAAGGTGGTAGTGAATAAGGCTGATAATGCAGCAGAAGCCTTTAATATATTGGATAAATTAAACATTGTAACACAAAAATTCCTTGGAGTTAAGCTTCATAAGCTTGGATACATATTGAACGATGCAAGTGTGGTAAAAGCAGTAAAGCTGCAGCAGCCTTTTGTCTTGAGCTTTACCAGGAGTGAAGCATCAAAGAATATGAATGATATTGCCATGACACTTATTGATGACAAGGAGGTCAGCACCAATTCCGTTTCAGGGTTTAAAACCTTTATAAACAAGCTGACTAATTTATTCAATTAAGTCACACAACTTTCTTCAGCCGTATTGTATTATGCGGTAGCAGCAGCATTAAAAAATAGTCTCACGGCTATTTGTACATAAGGAGAATTGTTATGACAGACTTAAAGAAGTATTTTACTATTGGTGAAAAAATCCAAATAGATCATATAGATATCAGAGGACATCTTCAGGAATATATCAGCCAGGTGGTGGATTTCCACGGGTTAGACTTCATGGATGTATTAATACCGATACATAAAAATCAGGATGTATACCTCAAGGTGGACAGTATAGTTAAGATCGTCCTGCCAAAAGGTGACGCTGTATATGAGTTTAAGGCAGTCGTATATGAAAAGCTATTTGGTAGGGTACCTCTGTTAAGATTAAAAATGATTTCCGATGTAAATAAGATTCAACGAAGGGATTTCTATAGATTGAAGCTTATGAGGGATATAGAGGCAAGAAAGCTTCTGCTGGAAAACGTCCTGGAAAATAATCCGGAGAAGAAATTCGGAGATATGTTCAAGTGTTATATGCATGACATAAGTGCAGGTGGGGTGCTGATAAGTACCAAAGAGGATCTTCAGGAAGGTGATACGCTAGAAATAAGAATTGACCTTAACGGAATAGAGCTTGTCGCATATGGGATCATCGTACGCAGAACGCTTACTGTCAGCCCTAGAGCTCCATATTCGTATGGAGTTAAATTTGATAAGATGAGTGAGTTTGATAAAAACAAACTATCCAGGTTTATTTTTGAAGAGCAGCGTAAGCTTATAAAGAAAGGGTTGATTTAGAATGACAGACATTGCTAGAAAAAAGGTGAGAGTGCTTATAGTAGATGATTCTGCATTCATGAGAAGGTTGATATCAGATATGCTGGGCGGTGACCCTAATATTGAGGTGGCTGACACTGCAAGAAACGGTAAGGAAGGCTTGGAGAAAGCAATAGCGCTGAAGCCTGACATAATTACGCTGGATGTA
>CAZNMO010000159.1:0-10914 GCA_964574195.1 uncultured Clostridiaceae bacterium
TCCTTCTTCGATAGCTATGTTTGTGATAAGCTTTATTGTCATTTCTATATGGTCACCAGGCATGCACATTTCTACTCCTGCTGGAAGCTCGATTACTCCTGTTACGTCTGTTGTCCTGAAGTAGAACTGTGGTCTGTAGCCGTTGAAGAAAGGTGTATGTCTTCCGCCTTCTTCCTTTGTCAGTACATATACCTGCGCTTTGTAATGTGTGTGTGGCTTTATTGATCCTGGTTTTGCAAGAACCTGGCCTCTTTCGATTTCTGTTCTCTGCACGCCTCTCAGAAGTACGCCTATGTTGTCTCCTGCCTGTGCCTGATCAAGAAGCTTCCTGAACATTTCTACGCCTGTTACTACTGTTGACTTTGGTGCTTCTGCAAGTCCAACGATCTCTACTGTATCGGATACCTTTACGATACCTCTTTCAACTCTTCCTGTTGCAACTGTTCCTCTTCCTGTTATGGAGAATACATCTTCTACAGGCATAAGGAATGGTTTGTCTGTCTGTCTTTCTGGTGTCGGTATGAATTCATCTACTGCTGCCATTAACTTGTGGATGCCTGAGCACCATTCGCAATCTTCTTTTCCGCAGCCGCACTCAAGTGCCTTTAATGCTGATCCTGGTACTATCGGAGTTGCGTCTCCGTCAAATTCATATTCGCTAAGAAGTTCTCTAACTTCCATTTCTACCAATTCGATAAGCTCTGCATCATCTACCATGTCAACCTTGTTGAGGAATACTACTATGTATGGTACTCCAACCTGTCTTGACAGAAGTATGTGCTCTCTTGTCTGTGGCATTGGGCCGTCTGCTGCTGATACAACGAGGATAGCTCCGTCCATCTGAGCTGCTCCTGTGATCATGTTCTTTACATAGTCAGCGTGGCCTGGGCAGTCAACGTGAGCATAATGCCTGTTGGCTGTTTCGTACTCAACGTGAGCTGTGTTGATCGTTATTCCTCTTTCCTTCTCTTCCGGCGCTTTGTCTATCTGGTCATAAGCTGTTGCTGTAGCTCCGCCGAACTTTGCAAGTACAGTTGTTATTGCAGCTGTAAGTGTTGTCTTACCATGGTCAACGTGACCGATAGTCCCTATGTTTACATGGGGTTTGGTTCTTTCATATTTTGCCTTTGCCATTTTACTTTTCCTCCTTTAAAAATCAGATAATACAATCTAATATTTTAGGAAATTGCACAGTATGGCATTTCCCCAAACTGTACAATTCCCTGATTTTTAAAATTAATTTACTTATCACCTAATATTTTTTCGGTTATGCCCTTTGGAACCTCTTCAAAGTGATCCATTTCCATTGAGTAGACCGCACGTCCCTGTGTCCTTGAACGCAGGTCTGTCGCATAGCCGAACATTTCGGAAAGCGGTACGAAGCTTCTTATTACCTGTGCTCCGTTTCTTGCTTCCATGCCCTCTACTCTTCCTCTTCTGGAGTTGATATCACCAAGAACGTCTCCCATATACTCTTCAGGAACTGTTACTTCAACCTTCATAATAGGTTCCAGAAGTGCTGGGTCAGCTTTTTTGCAGCCATCCTTGAAGGCCATTGAACCGGCGATCTTGAAGGCCATTTCAGAGGAGTCGACCTCATGGTATGAGCCGTCAAACAAAGTAACCTTCAAATCCAGAACAGGATATCCGCCAAGTACACCGTTCTGTGTAGCTTCTTCTACACCGCGCTGTACAGCCGGTATATATTCTTTCGGAATAACACCGCCGACTATCTTGTTTACAAATTCAAAGCCTTCTCCAGGCTGCTTCGGTTCCAGTTCAAGCCAAACATGACCGTACTGTCCCTTACCGCCTGACTGTCTGACAAACTTGCCTTCGATCTGGGCTTTCCTTCTGATAGTTTCCTTGTATGCAACCTGAGGCTTGCCGACATTTGCCTCGACTTTATATTCGCGCATCATTCTGTCGACGATTATCTCAAGGTGCAATTCTCCCATGCCGGCGATTATTGTCTGACCGGTATCAGGATCTGTATAAGTCCTGAAGGTAGGATCTTCTTCGGCCAGCTTCTGAAGAGCTATGCCCATCTTATCCTGACCTGCCTTAGTCTTAGGTTCTATTGCTACGTTGATAACCGGCTCCGGGAACACCATTGATTCAAGTACTACAGCGTGATCCTCATCACAGAGGGTATCTCCTGTAGTAGTATCTTTGAGTCCCACAGCTGCCGCGATATCTCCTGAAAAAACCTCTTTGATCTCTTCTCTGTGGTTGGCATGCATCTGAACTATTCTGCCTATTCTCTCTCTTTTACCCTTTGTTGAGTTATAGACATAGGATCCAGACTCGGCTACTCCTGAGTATACTCTGAAGAACGCCAGCTTGCCTACAAAAGGATCAACCATTATCTTGAATGCAAGAGCAGCAAATGGCTCCTTATCGTCAGAGTGCCTTACTGTCTTTTCTTCACCATCAACTAAAATACCTTCTATAGGAGGTATATCCAGAGGTGAAGGCATATAATCGATAACTGCATCAAGCATAAGCTGTACACCCTTGTTCTTATAGGATGAACCACAAATTACCGGATTTATTTTGACAGCAATTGTACCTTGCCTGAGAGCATCCTTGATCTCCTGCTGAGTCGGTTCCTCTCCCTCAAGATACTTCATCATGAGCTCCTCATTGATTTCGGATACTGCTTCAATAAGGTTTTCTCTGTACTGTTTTGCCTTATCCTGCATGTCTGCAGGTATTTCTTCAATGGTCATCTCTTTGCCAAGATCGTCCTTGTAAATATGGGCCTTCATGTCTAACAAGTCCACTATACCTACAAATTGATCTTCACTGCCTATGGGAAGCTGGATCGGAACCGCATTGGCACCAAGTCTGTCCTTCATCATTTCAACTACTCTGTAGAAGTTTGCCCCCATTATGTCCATCTTGTTAACATATGCTATACGTGGAACGTTGTACTTGTCAGCCTGCCTCCATACGGTTTCAGACTGCGGCTCAACTCCACCCTTGGCACAGAAAACTGCTACAGCACCGTCCAATACACGCAGTGACCTTTCTACTTCAACAGTAAAGTCCACGTGCCCCGGCGTATCAATGATATTGACCTTGTGACCCTTCCACTCGGCTGTTGTCGCTGCAGAAGTGATGGTTATACCCCTCTCCTGCTCCTGCTCCATCCAGTCCATTGTGGCAGTTCCCTCGTGAACTTCGCCTAATTTATATGTTTTTCCCGTGTAGTACAGTACTCTCTCAGTAGTCGTTGTCTTACCAGCGTCTATATGAGCCATTATTCCAATGTTTCTTGTTTTTTCTAACGGATATTGCCTAGGCACAGTTATCCTCCTTTCTGCTGCAAGTTTCACTGTTATATTTCCCTAAAATCATCTTGTTTAGCACTATTATATTTGTATTTGTTCTAATCACTTTTACCTCTATCCAGAAATTACCATCTGTAATGTGCAAACGCCTTGTTGGCTTCTGCCATCTTATGAGTATCTTCTCTCTTCTTTACGCTGCTTCCTGTATTGTTCGCAGCATCCAACAATTCACCGGCCAATCTTTCTCTCATTGTCTTTTCTCCTCTTTTTCTGGAGTAGTCGATCAGCCATCTCATTCCCAATGCCTGCCTTCTGTCTGCTCTTACTTCGATCGGAACCTGATATGTGGCTCCACCGATTCTTCTTGCCTTTACTTCCAGAACAGGCATGATGTTGTTCATTGCTGTTTCAAATACTTCGAGGGGATCCTTACCTGTCTTTTCCCTCATTATTTCGAAGGCACCGTAAACTATCTTCTGGCCGGCACTCTTCTTTCCATCATACATTATGTTGTTGATAAGCTTTGTAACTATCTTATCGTTGTATAACGGATCCGGTAAAACGTCTCTTTTTGAAATATGTCCTCTTCTTGGCACTATGCTTCCCTCCTTAATATTATTTTTAATATCATCGGTACTCGGCAGCGTTTATTGTCTATCTGCCGTTGTGCGCAAATATATTTTAAACACGGGCAAAATTCTTGCTCATGTCAAATAACTCGCACAATATTATTTCTTTGGTCTCTTTGCGCCGTATTTTGATCTACTTTGCTTTCTGTTAGCAACGCCAGCGGCATCAAGAGTACCTCTTACAATGTGGTACCTTACGCCAGGAAGGTCCTTAACTCTGCCGCCTCTGATAAGAACAACTGAGTGTTCCTGCAGGTTGTGGCCGATTCCAGGGATGTAGCCTGAAACTTCAATACCATTTGTAAGTCTAACTCTGGCAATTTTTCTTAATGCGGAGTTAGGCTTCTTTGGTGTTGTAGTCTTTACAACAGTACATACTCCCCTTTTCTGTGGGCTTTCCTTCAATGCTGGTGCAGTTGATTTGTACTCAACCTTCTCTCTGCCTTTCCTTACTAACTGGCTAATTGTAGGCATTAAATGCACCTCCTTGTTTTATTTATCATATACAGGCCGGTTATTACCGGCACTGCTATACGCGATGAAAATTGATCCGGTGAAAAACAAACCCCTTCATTATGAAGGGGCGGTAGTTATACATCCTGATCCTTGATGATTGCCGCCGTTGAAGCGCCAATATCAATACCGCATGCATCCCCAAGTTCCTTCATGCTTTTGACGTATATAATCCGCAGCTTTGCATCGTTACATGCACCAATTACCGATTGCTTTATGAAATCATCGGCGTCTTCTGCTACGTATACATTTTTCGCATTTCCACTTTTTACTGCTTTTACTGTCTGTTTCAATCCCACTATTCTTTTGTGCGAAGCTCTTAATTCCTGCATTTACAACACACCCCTTCAGGATTCTTGCCTGTTAGGCATGGGTATCATTGAATATAAAAAGAATCGTGGTCTTCCTATATCGGCAAATATTCTGTGTCTACCGATAAAACGTGCATAAGAGAACCATTATATATGGTTCTCTATAAGCACTAAATAATTTTAGCATTTGCGAGATTTTGTGTCAATATTTTTTTACTCTAAGACGTCAACTTGCTTTATGGATATGTCTTTGTACTTTTTCATGCCTGTTCCGGCAGGAATAAGCTTTCCTATTATTACATTCTCCTTCAAGCCTACCAGTGGGTCCACCTTGCCTTTTATCGCGGCCTCGGTAAGGACTCTTGTCGTCTCCTGGAAGGATGCGGCAGACAGGAATGAATCCGTTGCCAATGATGCCTTGGTTATCCCCAGGAGCACTCTCTTTCCGGAGGCCATTTCTCCACCTTCTGCAGCAACCTTCTCGTTATCCTCTTCATACTTAAATATGTCGAAGAGCCCGCCTGGCAGCAGTTCGGTATCACCCGATTCCTCTATCTTGACCTTCCTGAGCATCTGTCTGACTATGACCTCTATATGCTTATCTGCGATATCAACACCCTGAAGCCTGTAAACTCTCTGAACTTCCATCAGCAGATATGATTGAACTCCTGCAACACCCTTGATCTTCAGTATATCATGCGGATTTACCGAGCCTTCTGTGATCTCATCGCCGGCTTCTATTGTCTCGCCGTCGTTTACTCTAAGCCTTGAACCATATGGTATTGTATAGGTCCTGGTGTCTCCATCCTCAGCCAATACAACTACATCCTTCTTCTTTCTCTGGTCTATTATCTTGACAGTACCAGATATTTCGGATATTATTGCAAGTCCCTTTGGCTTTCTGGCTTCAAAAAGCTCCTCTACCCTTGGAAGACCCTGTGTGATGTCATCTCCGGCAACACCACCGGTATGGAACGTTCTCATTGTAAGCTGAGTACCCGGCTCACCTATGGATTGCGCTGCTATAATACCGACAGCTTCTCCTATATGAACAGGTTCCCCTGTCGCAAGATTGTTCCCATAGCATTTTGTACAAACGCCATATTTTGAATGGCATGTAAGTACAGTTCTTATCGGAACCTTCTTTATACCAAGCTTGACTATGGTATTGGACATCGCCTCGGATATCATCTCGCCCTTTTTAACCAGTATTTCGCCAGTTTCAGGATGAACGACATCGCCGTTTGTATATCTGCCCATCAATCTGTCGGCCAGTTTTTCGATTACTTCGTTCCCGTCCTTTATTTCACTGACCAGCAATCCTTCTTCGGTTCCACAGTCTTCTTCCCTTACTATAACATCCTGGCTTACATCGACAAGACGTCTTGTAAGGTATCCGGAGTCTGCAGTACGTAGAGCTGTATCAGCAAGACCTTTTCTGGCACCGTGTGTGGAGGTGAAGAACTCCAATACGTTAAGGCCTTCACGGAAGTTAGCTTTTATAGGAATTTCTATGATCCTACCTGAAGTATCTGCCATCAAGCCTCTCATTCCGCAGAGCTGCTTGATCTGGTTAACACTACCTCTGGCTCCTGAGTTTGCCATCATATAGACAGAATTGAGTCTGTCCAGGTTGTTCATCAATGCCTTTGTGACATCGTCGGTAGCATTCTTCCAGGTCTCTATTACCTGCTCATATCTTTCTTCATTGGATATGAGACCTCTTCTATACATTTTCTCTATTTTGTCTACCCTCTCATCTGCATTTGAAAGTATTTCCTTCTTTGCAGGAGGGATATCCATATCAGATACGCTTATTGTGACCGCACCCTTGGTTGAATACTTGAAGCCAAGTCGTTTGATCTCATCCAGTACTATTGCGGTATTAGTATTTCCACTGTTCCTGTAGCATTTGTCAACTATCTTACCCAACAGTGACTTGTCTACCGGCCTCATGTTTCCTTCCTTGTCCTTCGGATCAAGCTCCAACAGGAACATGTCGTCCTCTGTTTTTCTCTCAACAAAGCCCAGGTTCTGAGGCAGTGATTCATTGAATATGAATCTTCCGACAGTGTTTTCAACCAGCTTGCTCTTAAGCTGTCCGTTGATCTCCTTTGTTATCCTTACCTTTACCTTGGCCTGGAGTGACACCTCACCCAACTGGTAAGCCATCTGCATTTCATCCAGATTGGAGAATACCTTGCCTTCGCCTTTGGAACCAGGAACATGTATAGTCAGGTAGTACACACCCATAACCATGTCCTGTGTCGGGCTTACTACAGGTCTTCCATCCTTCGGAGCCAATATGTTGTTTGCAGACAGCATGAGGAATCTTGCCTCTGCCTGTGCTTCAACCGACAACGGTACGTGAACAGCCATCTGGTCACCGTCGAAGTCAGCATTGTAAGCGGTACAAACCAATGGATGGATCTTCAGTGCCCTTCCCTGAACCAATATAGGTTCAAAAGCCTGAATACCAAGCCTATGAAGCGTTGGTGCACGGTTAAGCAGCACTGGATGCTCGCTTATTACCTCTTCGAGTATGTCCCAGACCTCCGGTTTTACTCTTTCCACCATCCTCTTGGCACTTTTTATGTTATGGGCAAGCCCGTCATTTACCAGCTTCTTCATTACGAAGGGCTTGAACAACTCAAGGGCCATCTCATTAGGCAAGCCGCACTGGAACAGCTTGAGCTCAGGTCCGACAACTATAACTGAACGTCCGGAATAGTCAACACGTTTTCCAAGCAGGTTCTGTCTGAATCTTCCCTGCTTACCTTTCAGCATGTCGCTCAAGGATTTCAGCGGTCTGTTTCCGGGTCCGGTTACAGGTCTGCCTCTTCTGCCGTTGTCTATAAGTGCATCTACTGCCTCCTGAAGCATCCTCTTCTCATTCCTGACTATTATGTCAGGTGCTCCAAGGTCCAGCAGCCTTTTAAGCCTATTGTTCCTGTTTATTACTCTTCTGTAAAGATCGTTAAGGTCAGAGGTGGCGAACCTTCCGCCATCCAGCTGTACCATAGGTCTCAGATCCGGAGGTATGACAGGTATTGTTTCAAGTATCATCCATTCAGGCTTGTTGCCTGAATTCTTGAAGGCTTCAACAACCTCCAGCCTTCTTACCGATCTCAGCCTTTTCTGTCCTGTGCTGTCCTTAAGGTCTACACGAAGCTCTTTTGACAGCTTTTCAAGATCCAGGTCCAGTAGGAGTTCTTTGATTGCCTCCGCTCCCATAGCAGCTCTGAATCTGTTTCCGTATTTCTCGACGTTTTCCCTGTATTCCTTCTCGCTCAGCAGTTGCTTCTTCGAGAGGCTGGTATCGCCGGGGTCAACTACTATATATGATGCAAAATAGAGTACCTTTTCAAGTGCCCTTGGAGACATATCAAGTATAAGTCCCATCCTGCTCGGTATGCCTTTGAAATACCATATATGGGATACCGGAGCAGCAAGCTCGATATGGCCCATTCTTTCTCTTCTGACCTTTGCTTTTGTTATTTCAACTCCGCAGCGGTCGCAGACTATTCCCTTGTACCTGATCCTCTTGTATTTTCCGCAATGACATTCCCAGTCCTTTGTGGGACCGAAGATCTTTTCGCAGAAAAGTCCTTCCTTTTCAGGCTTCAAGGTTCTATAGTTTATTGTCTCAGGTTTCTTTACCTCTCCCCTGGACCATTCCCTTATCTTTTCCGGGGATGCCAAACCAATTTTGATTGCTTCAAAATTATTCAACTCAAACAAGGAGGTATCTCTCCCTTCTAAAATTAGTACCGGTTTGTTTTCGGTCATATGACCATTCTATATAGGTATACCCTTAAGCTTTAGAACTCGTCTTCCCCTTCTTCAGCCTCATCTTCACTGAGAAGAAGCTCATCAAAGTCCATTTCAACCTCGAATTCGTCTGATCCTTCTGCCTCTCCATCATAGTCTTCATATAGATCCTCCGAAGCAGTCGGTTCACCTTTATATGAGAGACTTGTGAAATCCATGTCCTCTCTGGCTTCCATGTCTGCGCCAAGGTCTTCCACATCCTCGTCGACTGATTCCCTTATTGTTATTTCTTCGTTTTCCTCAGTCAGGACTTTTACATCAAGGGCCAGACTCTGCAGTTCCTTGATAAGAACCTTGAAGGATTCCGGAACACCAGGCTCCGGTATGTTTTCACCCTTTACAATGGACTCATAGGTCTTTACCCTTCCTACGACATCGTCAGATTTCACAGTAAGGATCTCCTGAAGGGTATGCGATGCACCATAGGCTTCCAGTGCCCAAACTTCCATTTCTCCGAACCTCTGTCCGCCGAACTGTGCCTTACCTCCAAGGGGCTGCTGTGTTACAAGGGAGTATGGTCCTGTGGACCTTGCATGTATCTTGTCATCTACCAGATGCAGCAGCTTCAATATATACATGTAGCCTACAGTAACTTCATTGTCAAAGTACTCTCCTGTACGTCCGTCCCTCAGCTGTACCTTCCCGGTGTGCTTGAGCTCTATTCCATCAATGGGGGTTTCTCCGAAAACCTTTATTATCTTTTCAACTTCCTTGAGGCTTGTGAGATCCGCTGTCTTTATCATTTCCTTAACTGCTGCAAATCTGCTGTCTATTTCATAAACGTAATGGTTCAGCAGTTCGTTGATGATCTCGACATTTTCTTTTATCTCTACGTTGATGTCCGGGATCTCTATAGCCGGGCTTCCTTCTTCAACCTCAGTCTCCATAAGCTTTTTGTTCACAAGGAGCTTTTCTTTTATCATCCTGAGATTTTTCTTTACCTGAATTACCTTGTTGGCAGATTCTATTGTCTCCACTATGCTTTCTTCCCTTGCACCGTCAAAGACAGGAGTTGCTATCTTCCAACCAAGCGCTTTTGCTGCAAGTGCAAGATGTACCTCCAGCACCTGTCCTATGTTCATACGTGAGGGAACACCGAGAGGATTCAACACTATCTCAAGAGGAGTCCCATTGGGCATGAATGGCATATCCTCTTCAGGAAGCACTCTGGAAATAACACCCTTGTTTCCATGTCTGCCTGCCATCTTATCTCCTACGGATATTTTCCTCTTCTGAGCTATATAGCATCTTACCAGCTGGTTTACACCTGGAGGAAGCTCATCTCCGTTCTCTCTGGTAAATACTTTTACGTCAACTATTATACCGGCTTCTCCGTGTGGAACTCTGAGGGAGGTATCCCTTACCTCACGGGCTTTTTCACCGAATATTGCCCTTAGCAGTCTTTCTTCAGCAGTAAGCTCGGTCTCTCCCTTTGGAGTTACCTTTCCTACCAATATATCTCCGGCCCTTACTTCGGCTCCGATCCTTATGATGCCTCTCTCGTCCAGATCCTTCAAGGCTTCTTCACCGACATTTGGAATATCTCTTGTTATTTCTTCAGGTCCCAGCTTTGTATCCCTGGCTTCCGATTCATACTCCTCTATGTGTATGGAGGTGAATACATCTTCCTTTACAAGCTTTTCACTGATAAGTATGGCGTCCTCGTAATTGTAGCCTTCCCAGGTCATAAAACCGATAAGTATGTTTCTTCCCAATGCGGTTTCGCCCATGTCTGTTGAAGGTCCGTCAGCTATGATGTCGCCTTTTTTGAGTATCTCTCCTCTTTTGGCTATAGGCCTCTGATTTATGCAGGTCCCCTGGTTGGAACGCAGGAACTTGAGGAGCTTGTATCTCTCTTTATCTCCATTTTTCTTTTTATATACTATTTCCTTGGCGCTTACTTTTTCTATAACGCAGTCATCCTTTACAAGACCGATAACCCCGGAATCCCTTGCTGACTTGTATTCCATACCTGTGCCAACTATAGGTGAATCCGGTTTGATGATCGGAACAGCCTGACGCTGCATGTTGGAACCCATCAGGGCTCTGTTGGCGTCATCGTTCTCCAGGAAGGGTATCATAGCTGTAGCTACCGATACCACCTGCTTCGGTGATACGTCCATGTACTCAACCTCAGAGGTTGGTACAATAACTATCTCATGACTGTCTCTTGCTGTTACCCTCTTGTCAATGAATCTTCCTTCTTCATCAAGGGGTTCATTGGCCTGGGCGATAACAAATTCGTCCTCTATGTCAGCTGTCAAATAAACAATATCATCTGTAACAAATTTGACTCCATGCTCGTCTGTCTTTACATACCTGTAAGGAGCTTCG
>CAZNMO010000160.1:0-10800 GCA_964574195.1 uncultured Clostridiaceae bacterium
TTCTGGTCCAGCGCCGAGAAAGGCTCATCCAGAAGCAACAGCTTCGGCTTTGTTGCAAGTGCCCTGGATAATGCCACCCTTTGCCTTTCTCCCCCTGACAGCTGGCCCGGAAACCGATTCTCCAGATGCTTTATTCCCATTACCCCGGTTATGTGGTCAGAATAGCTGAAATCTTTTATATTCCTGGCCTCAAGCCCAAATCTTATATTTTCCCTGACTGTCATATGGGGAAACAGGGCATAATTCTGGAAAACATAGCCTATGCCCCTGTCCTTTATCGGAACATCAACAGCTTTCTCCGATGAATAAACCGTAACTCCTGAGATGGATATCTCACCGCCATCCGGTGCTTTGATACCCGCAATACAATCCAGCAGGGTAGTCTTGCCCGAGCCTGATTCCCCCTGTATGACCAGGACCTCACGGTCGACCTCAAAGCTCATATTTATGCAAAAATATTGCAGTTTTTTTTGGATAACGACGCTAACCATAAATGTCTCTCCTATTTATACTGTTTTTTTCTCAGCCAGCCATTCAGCCCATATATCAGTATGAAACTGAAAACGACCACTATAAGCATCAGTGTATTTGCCTTTTTCAGGTCTCCGCTTTCAACAGCAAAATATATAGCCAGAGGGATCGTTTCAGTCTTTCCTGGAATATTGCCCGCTACCATCAAGGTAGCTCCGAATTCCCCCAAAGCCCTCGCAAAAGCCAGCACTGTGCCTCCGATTATCCCAGGCAGGGCTAGAGGCAGGGATATTCTCCAGAATATTCTTCTTTCATTTGCGCCCAAAGTACGGGCGGCATTTTCATATATATGGTCTATATTAAGAAATGCAGCCTTACAGCTCTGATACATCAGCGGAAGTGATACTATGGCAGCGGCAAGGCAGGCCGCTGTCCAGGTAAATATTAAGCTTATCCCGAAAGTGTCATACAGGAATCGGCCCAGAATCCCCCTCCTTCCAATCAGGATCAGCAGGGCATATCCCACTACCGTTGGAGGAAGGACCATAGGAAGCAGTATCAAGGTTTCTACAGCATCCTTGAACTTAAAATCATATCTTGTTAGCAGCCTTGCCAGGAATACCCCTGTTATCAATGTAAATAACGTTGCAAGCAAGGCCACTTTAATAGAAATCAAAATCGGTGTTATAGCCATTATAAAACTACCTACTTTATTTTAATATCAAATCCATATTTCTCAAAAACCTGCCCGGCACTTTCTGACTGCAAATAATCCAGAAACAGCTTTGCAGCCTCCTTCTCCTTGCTTGCTGCAACTATTGCAGCAGGGTATACTATCGGCTTATGCAAGCTTTCGTCAAATACTTGTACTATACTGCTGTTCTTTAAAACCGCAGCATCCGAATTGTATACAATGCCTGCAGCTACTTCCCCCGCCTCGACATAAGCCACCACCTGCTTCACATCCTTGGCATAAACTATTTTACTGCTTAGTTTATCCCATAAACCCATATTAACAAGACTATCCTTTGCATAACTACCTGCAGGAACGCTTTCCGGTTCGCCGGTACTTATCCTTTCCGCCTTGGACTCCAGATCGGAAGCTGTCTTTATTTTTTCCTTGTATTCATTGGAGATGATCAAAACAAGGCTGTTCCCAAGCAGATTTCCCCTTGTTTCCTTATCGACTAGCGCCTTTTCCTCCAGTGCATCCATCTGCTTTTTCCCCGCAGAAATGAACAAGTCGGCAGGAGCCCCCTCTTCTATCTGTTTTTGAAGCGCACCTGAGGCGCCAAAATTGAAAGTAAGCTCGATACCACTATCTTTTTCAAAGTCAGGTCCGATTTCGCTCAATGCCTCTCTCAGGCTTGCTGCAGCACATACTGTAATACTGGACGCCTCTTGCACCTGCCCCGAACATCCGGATATGTAAAGTATACATATCATAATAGTAAGGATAGTAAAAACTCTTTTCATTTTTTCTCCTCCAATATGCAAAATATCCGTTATGCTTAGTCTAGTATAACGGATATTTTGCATATTTTTCAATAGTTTTCTAAATATATTCTAGTTATATACTATCCCTATCCTTGAAGAAGCGATTAAATATCTCTTGGACGCTCCGTTCGCATTCTGTGAAGAACTCTCCATACACCAGCATTAGTTCTTCAGCCTCTTTCGTCAGAGATGAGCCACCCCCCTTTGTACCGCCGGATTTGCTTTCTATGAGCTTGTAACCTAACCTTCCTTCTATTTGCCTGATCAGGTTATATGCCTTATTATATGACATGCCCATCGCTTTAGCAGCTTCAGAAAGAGAGCCGCTTTCCTTAACACCCTTTAACAAAAGGAACGGGCCCTTTCCAAATACTTTTCCCTCCCGCTCCAACCATATCTTGTATTTTATCTCAAGCATTATATAATCACTCCGTATAATCAGTTACCTTAATTATATTACTGAGATGAGAATATGTCCAACCCTGCAGCCACCCAAGGCACTTTCCATGATAAGCCTTAAAGAAAGCGTCAAGGGTCTGAAGCACATCAAATTCCGCTTTTTTTTTGCTTTTACACAATACTAATTCATGCATTTATCCTCACAGACTTATGCGGAATATTAAGCAATTGTTAAATATATAACAATCATTGCCGTTAAACCAGGAATCCAAGTACTTGTTCGGTTAGCAAATTCATGAGCCCTTGATGTATAATGATATTGTTAAAAAATTAACATTTAAGGAGAAATGAATCATGACAACAAAAGAACTTAAAAAATCAGTAACATTTATCGAAGCAATAGCTATTGTCATAGGCATGATAATAGGCTCCGGAATATTCCTGAAGCCGGGAATAGTTCTAAACAATGCAGGCTCCCCGATGATGGGCATACTTGCCTGGGTTGCGGGTGGTATAGTTACTCTTGCCTCGGCTCTTACTGTTGCTGAAATTGCTTCGGCGATCCCAAAGACCGGAGGGCTATATACATATTTGGAAGAGCTATACGGTGAAAAGTGGGGCTTCCTGCTGGGATGGGTACAGACAGTGATTTCCTATCCCGCTTCCGGTGATGCACTGGCTATAGCTCTTGCAACCTATTCAACCTACTTCATACCCATGGATGATTTCCAACAGAAGCTCCTTGCCATAGCTGTCCTCATATTTGTCATTATCATGAATATAATAGCAACAAAGTTTGGAGGAATCATTCAGACTGTATCAACAGTGGGTAAATTGATCCCAATTGCTGCAATTATACTGATAGGCCTTCTAAATGGAACAACACATGATTTTCGCGCAGTTGCTGCTGCCACCTCCGGAGCAGGTTTCGGTGCCGCAATGCTTGGGACCCTATGGGCCTATGACGGCTGGATAGGCGTGACCAATATGGCCGGTGAACTAAAGGATCCCGCGAAGCAATTGCCACGATCCATAATATTGGGTGTTGTATCCGTCACCTTTGTGTATGTACTTGTAAATATGGCAATGCTCAACGTACTGCCTATGGAGCAGATAATAGCTTCCGCAAGGCCGACCTCAGACGTAGCAACGCAGCTTTTCGGCGGTGGTGGAGCTACCTTCATAACAGCAGGAATAATAGTATCTGTATTCGGAGCAATGAACGGCTATCTAATGACAGGCGCAAGAGTACCGCTTGCTATGGGTGAACGCAGGCAGCTGCCCTTCTCCAGGCAAATTGCAAAGCTGAGCCCAAAATTCGGAACACCTGCAAACGCCCTGTTGCTGGAATGCGTACTGGCAGTATTGTATATCCTGTCGGGAACCTTCAACACTCTTACTGATTTGTTGGTCTTTGTGCTCTGGATATTTTTTGTGATGGGTGTATATGGTGTATTCATCCTCAGGAAGAAGCTTCCCACAAACAACATTCCATACAAAGTGCCGCTGTACCCCTTTGTACCGATAATTGGCATCATAGGAGGAATATATATATTGTTCAGCACAATAGCAAGCGCTCCTGTAAATTCCATGATAGGGATAGGAATAACCCTTGCAGGGTTGCCTGTTTACTATTATCTTAAGAAACAGTAGCAGGGCGGTGGCCTGGTAAGCTGGGGAAGGAACAACAATTACCAGTTTGGCACTGGCAGCAATCTTGACTCTGCTACTCCTGTACAGGTCATAGACCTAATGATCGGCATCGTCGGCGCTCCTGCCAAAGACAGCCATGCCACAGCTGCAAAGGGAAACGCAAGCGGAAACCTCCAGAATGGAGGCTATGCGGCGCAACAAGGAGACTAGAAAAAAACACTTTCTGATATTATTCAATCAGAAAGTGTTTTTTTTGATCTATTACACTGGCGCCTATTCTACACTGTAAACTTATCTAAATCCACTTCCACGGATTTTGTGATCTCTAACATTTTCTGAGCCGTGTCAGATAGTTCTTTCATCAATGCATTCTGCTCCTCAGTAGATGCTGCTATATTCTGTACGTCAGCTGTAGCTTGCTCCGATATCGTCAGTATGCTTTCAACTGCATTGACCATGACTTGAGTTTGCGCTACAACAGATTTCAACACTTCAGAAACCGCACTTACTTCAGAAGAAATATCAATGACAGAGTGATTTATCTCGCCAAAGGATTCCCCTACATTTTTGATCATTGTCATACCATCATTTACCGCTGCAACACCTATACCCATATTATTTGAGGAGTTTTGAACCTCTTCCTGTATATCCGATATAAGTTCTGTGATGTTATGAGCAGCTTCTCCTGATTGTTCAGCAAGCTTTCTGACCTCATCAGCCACAACCGCAAAGCCCCTTCCGGATTCCCCTGCTCTAGCTGCTTCTATGGCTGCATTTAAGGCTAGCAGATTTGTCTGATTGGCAATTGCTGTTATAGAAGAAACTATGTCGCCTATTTTACCAGACTTCTCACTCAGAGTTTTTATACCCTCCGAAATCGCTCCTACTCTATCATTGATAGTATTCATTTGAGTTATGGCCTGCGATACCACATGGCTGCCGTTCTCTGCCCTGCTCGAAGCAGCCTCAGCTGCGGCAGTCACGCCATTCATCTTAGCTGCAATACTCTCAATATTCTCCAAGGTTTTCTCCGAAGCAGAAGATGAAGAATCGATCAGCCCTGTCTGCTTCTCTTGTCCTGCTGAAACATCCTGAATAGATTCTGTTATTTGATCTATCGCGCTTAAGTTCTGATCAACTCCAATTGATAATGCCTCCGATATATTAGTCACCTCAGACATGCTTGTTTTAACCTTAGCTACCAAGCTCCTAAGTTTAGCTACCGCCGTGTTAAGGTTTCCAGCCATTTGGCCTATTTCATCAACTGAAGTTACAGGAATGGAAGTGTTGAATATGCCCTCTGCCATAGAAGCAGAAAAAACATTTACTGCGTTTGTCTGTTTTTTAAGGCTCCTGCCTAATAAAAGTACTGCCAATCCAACAAGCAGAAGAACTACCAACACAAATAATCCAAGGCGCAGCAGGAGATCATCCAGATTTTCATGCAGCTCACTTTCAGGCATACTTAGTGCCAATATCCAATCTGTGTTTGGTATCGTTGTGAATTGAACTATATTCTTACCATTGGCATCTGTATAGCTAGCCTCACCGGTCTTTTTCTGTATGATGACCTTGCCCATTTCTGCCAACGAACTGTTCTTATCCTCACTTATTTTTTCTTTCATGACCTTAGTGGTATCTTTGTCTACCATGTAAGTACCATCCGGCATCAACAAGATCGCACTGCCGCCTTTACCTACTTTAATCCCTGAAACAAACGCCTGCAAGCTTGATAGGTCTATATCTGAAGATACTACACCCAAAAACTTCTTGTCTTTATCATATATGGGTGCATTTGTAGTAACCATAGTTATATCAGTCAATTCATCATAATAAGGAGCAGTAGAAACAGATAGCTTGGCTGTTGACTTACCTATTGTGTACCACTCCTGATTATGAAAGTCATAATCAGGTTTTTCATAGTCAAATGTGGTAACCAAATTGCCCCCATCCTTGTACACATATGGTCCAAAGTACTGTACTCCTTCATATACAAAAGGTTCAAACCAAACACCCGCTCCAAATGTATCGTCATTCACACCTACTACTCCGGATAGTATTGAAACATATGTATCCTTTGATGCTGAATTGCCTAATGCGCCGGCAACCCGTGCCGTTGTCTCGGCAATTCTGCTGTGCTGTATAAGTGTTTTGCTGATGTTGTTGGCTGTACTGTCCAGTTGATGCCTCATCTTTTCTGAAATCTCTTCGTTCAATAGAGTATTTATGTATGTGTACCCTACAAAAGACAATAGTAAGAAAAAAGCTGTCAGTAACGGAATAACTGCTGATAGGATCTTGGTATTAATGCTTCTAAATTTTATCAAATCTATATCCCCCTTTACTTCTATGTTGCTTAAGAATCCTTGTAGTTTACAGCATTATGTATTTATTATATATTATACCATCCCCGCGCTGGCATGTCTATATTTGTCTAAATATGCCGAATAATGATTTCATGGTGCCAGCCTGTTAACTTATTGAATTATTCATTGTTTAACTGTTTTCAAATGATATCCAAGCTTTGGTTAGCAAGTTAATAAGCTGTACTACACATGAATATGGGTATAAAAGAAAAATCCTCGAACCGATTGGTTTGAGGATTTTTGAATGTCACATATCAAAATATATATCTGAGAATTCTACTTTTATCATATCTACATGACAGCTGCGATAGCTTTTTATGTTCTTCTTTCTGCTTTTTCTCAAGGTTTTAACCGGAAGCTCGAGTATGAATTCACAGCCGTTCTTATATTTGTCATTGATGTACAGATTACCATTATGCAATTCAGCTAAGGATTTGGAAAGGGATAACCCAATTCCGCTGCCTTCATTTGGTCTGGTGAAAGAGCTGTTTACCTGATAGAATCTTCTGAACAGGTTCTTCTGCTTGAATTTTGGAATGCCGATACCAGTATCTCTTACAGAAATTCTCACTTCATCTTTATCAGAAGAGACATTTATATTTACACTCCCTTTCCTTGGAGTAAACTTTATAGCATTTGACAATAGATTCAGAATTATTCTCTCTACCTTTTCCATATCACAGGCTATGATAACTTGTTCTTCATCAGAGCTAAAATTAATATCAATACCATTATTGCTACCATATTCAGATACCGAATTGGCTATATTCCTGATGAGGCTAACGATATTACAGTTTTCCAGGTTCAGCTTGATATATCCGCTGCCTGCCTTTGTGATATCGATAAGATTGTTGACCAGCCTGATCAATCGGTAGCAGTTTTGCCTCATAATATCAGCTTGTTTCTGAATACCATTTCTTATCTCTTCTACAGAATCCTTATGCATTATTATGCTGCACAACTGGAGGCTTGAAAAAATGATATTGACAGGGGTCTTTAGCTCATGAGATATATTTGCCAGGAAATTTGCCTTAAGGCTATCATATTTAAGCTGTTCTCTCAGTAGCCTGTTCTTATCTTCTATTTGCAGCATATGTTTCCTGTCAGTTATATCGTAGGCTGTTGTCAATAAATAGTACCGGCCTTCCATTGATATAATATCACCAGAGAAAATTGCGTGGCGGATATCACCAGACTTAGTAAGTATTCTTATTTCTTGATCCCTTGCTGTTCCGTTTTCTATGATAAGCTGTTTTGCCGCCTGTCTTTCCTGATAGTCGACAAAAGTATTCAATTCCCTTGAAGACCGCCCAACCACTTCCTCCTTTCTGTAACCTAGTGTGTCCAGCCAGGCTCGATTTACATCAACGTATACACCGCTTTCGATTGTGGAAATAGCCATAAGAACAGGACTGATATTGAATGCCTTATAGAATATATCCTTGTAATTGCTATTCTCGTTTACGCATAGTTTATCAAAAGAGACCGGATAATCTGTTTCATATGATTCCATAGTTTGCCTCCGATTTGCAAAGAAGATTTAGAATATTCCATACAATATTTCTATTTTTTATTCAAAAATCCTTTATTTTACTTTATATCACTTAATTATATTGACATAATCGAAAATAAAAAACACCGCAAATCATTGCGGTGCTCATCTTCGCAGTGTTATGGTGCCTGGCAACTATTTGTAAAGGATAGTCCACCTAATATATGAACTTAATTACTATGTAGGTACCCAAATTTCTTACAAGCCTTTCTCTGGGATATCCTGTCCTTGTTTTCTCTTCACCTATTATTGGTGCAGTAAATAGGAAAGGGCTGAGGCCATTAGGGATACTATATGATAATCTTACTTCATCCTGCCTCTTGCTTATTGCATTTTTAATGGCTTCTCTCACTTCTGCCTCATTATTGCAGGCTATCACTTTATCTCCATGTTCTGTTCTGCTGATATAGCCCAGGTTTATAGTATTGTCATCAGCCTTTGCATAACCGCCGTAATTTGCTTTATGAAACAGGAGTACTTCATCCGAAACCAGGAAATACTGATATTTCATAAAGTATGGGATGGTTTTATCATTTTCCGTATCATCCCAGGCAGCATCTAGGTTGTAGTACTTACTGCCAAGCTTCACCTTGTTCCAAGCATGTGTGCTCCATATATGCTTATCTCCGCCATTTTTCCCAAAAGCCCGGCCTATTATAAAATCGTTTGGGATGCCTGCTTTATCCAGCATTACCTTTAGTGTAGAAGCATAGCCTAATGCATTGGCTGAACCACTCGTTAAAAGCTCTTCAGGTGTATTTGCGTACCTGATGGCGGCACCTTCCATTGGAACTTCTCGCTTGTATTTAATATTGTCTATCAGCCAATCATGCAATGCCTTTACTTTTTCAACCTCAGTCATCTCGGGCTTAATTATTGACTTTATTAATTCAGCAATCTTCTTATCTACTTTTTGTCTTATTTCCTTGGACTCAGTTGCCGATATTCCGTCATATACTAATTTCATTATAAAAACATTGTTGCTTACACCCAATTGTATTGATTTAATATGTGAACTATAAATATTCAGTATTTCAAATCCTCTCAGCACTTCATTACAACCACTCTCAAGGTCGTATCCCTGTTTTATTCTGAAAGTTACTTCGGTGTTCCCTTTTTCAAAAGTATCCTGTAGTAATTTGAATAATTCTGCATCCGCCCCGATCACCGGCAAGTCCGAAGCATTTGCATATTTATCTCCGTTGGCTGCACTAGCCGGAATCATGCTCCCAAAAAATACTGCAATTACGACAATAAGTGATAATACCCTTCCCAACCTCATTATTTGTCCCCTCCTTTGATTTGCTGCAGCTGTGCTTGCACATACAGCATCATCTTTAGCGCACTGCAAAATACCAATCCCCACCTGCTATGAAAGACCATTCCCAATTTTTATCCTTGGAAAGCTCACCGTCTTTTTTACCCTCATATGTGGGCTTTGTATAATTATATATCTTACTCCATTCAACACCATCCCAATGTCCTTCCCCTGTATTAGGATTTATCTTGTATACATCCCCCGGCTGTGAGCCAAAATAATTGTCACTCGGTCGGAAGCCGTCTGCTACTACTTGCGGTATATCGCCTGTGTTATCTACCCTGCCGAGCTCTGTTGCTACACCTTGACCTTCACCAAGCACAAAGCTTGGACCAACCTTTAATACTACCTTTGTTCCGTCCGGTTTTATGAAGGTATCTCCTATCATTGCTTTATCTCTTGTTACATCGTCCCATCGTAATGTTGTAGGCTCTCTCCACACCCAATAAGCGGGTAGTGAAATCCTGAGATTTTCCTTTATATCTTTTATTATTGTTTCCCTATCTTCCCAATTCTCCGGACTTTCAAACACTTTCATCCATTTTATAGAGTTATCTGCACACTTATCTATTACTTCTTGTGTAGCCACACTATGTCCGTATGGAACTATTTTTTTATTTATTTCTGCCTTTACTCTTGATGAAGCATCTATCAATCTTACTACCATTGTCGCCGCTTCAGCTCTAGTCCCATTGGCTGCCCCGTTAAACTTTCCGGCTGAATTTGTTCCGGCTATCAAACCTTTCATAAATGCCTGCTCGACATAGCTTGTATAGTAGGATTCCTGCTGTACATCTTGATAGTCTTCCATAATACCGGATATTCCGTCTGTTGCTACTTCATTTTCTTTCAGTATTTCTGTTGAAATTCGGGTCATTATCATTGTCATTTCATAACGAGTGATAGGTTTATTCCATTCATCCTTAGACATTTCACCCGGTTTTAGAATATGTAAGTTCTCTGCATCTACAAATACCCCGGATGCCCAATGTGTGCCGTCACTTGCTGTTCTTGTAGCATTTGGTGTTGCTGAGTAAAGAGCTATCTTCAAGAACTCACACTTTGTGATTGTATTGTTAGGTTTGAATACCCGCTCTCCATTCTCCGTAAATCCTGCTATACCTCCTTTGGATACTAGATATACAATGTTACTTCGACCCCAATGTCCTGCTATATCTGTTAGCTTTACTGTTTCTCTCTTTTCTAATACTATAGTACCTACATCATCCATTGTTGATTTTAGCATTATAATTGATGTATTTACCTTAGTCGCTGTATCTTTTGTGCTAGGCATACCCTTTAAATCTTGTGTCAAACCTTCTGCTTGCTTTATTATATCAAGCACTTCACTAGGTGCCGCCTTTCCACTTAATGTTATCGCTCTATCCAATTCATTTAATTGTGTTGCCAATTTAGTAAACAATGACGAATTAAATATCCCGGAATCCAACTTCTCTCTTAATATCTTTATTGTTTCCCTCGCATTATAGATTGCATTTTCTAGCAAAATCTCATAGTTGGCTGTAACTGTTGCTCTATTATCT
>CAZNMO010000161.1:0-10721 GCA_964574195.1 uncultured Clostridiaceae bacterium
CGCTGACTATAGTACGCATAAACACATCTCCTTTCGCAACTATTATGCTACCGTTCATATATATTTTATTCTACATTTGAGAGAATAATCCTCCTGATTATTTTCAATTTTCTAATAATTTTGCAACAAGCTTACTTAGTATATTTCTACATTGACTGTAGTCAGTTTTACAGCTTTTTCTGGCACTATGCTGCAAATACGGATTGTCCCAGTTTACAATGTTATGTTAAGCGAACATGTCCATAAAACTGCGGCTACAAATTCACTATCCCTTGCTTTTCTTAGTTAATCACACTATCCACAGACTTATGCACAGGTTTATTATGTCATCTGTGTACAATGTGAATAAGTCTGTTGATAACTTGAATCTGTAGGCTTCTTATTGTTGAAAAAATGTGTATTGCTTTGGGATAGAATTTTGTCGAGCGAACACAATGTAAATTATTTTTTGGAGTTATTTGGTCGATTCATAGTGCCATTTCACAATGTGAAAAGCGTCTACTGTCGATTTCTGGGATTATTTATATACTTACCGTTCAACCAATTTATTCCTCCATATGAAAAAATTGTGGATAAGTCGGACTAAATGAGTAAAAAAGGATAATAAAAAAACCGCCTTACGGCGGTTTAAATTACTGTCTCTTTGCGTCAAAGCACTCTTTGCAGTATACAGGTCTTGCATTTGTTGGCTTGAATGGAACCTGAGTTTCCTTGCCACAATCAGCACATACTGTATCATACATTACTACTTCTCTTCTCTGACCATTTCTGCCACTTGCATTCTTTCTGGTCATTCTGCAGTCTTTGCATCTTGCAGGCTCATTCTGGAAACCCTTTTCTGCGTAGAATTCCTGTTCACCAGCTGTGAATGTGAATTCATTTCCACAGTCTTTGCAAACTAATGTTTTGTCTTCGAACATGTAAAAATCCCTCTCTTTTCTCTCCAGGTTGGTGTTGGTTAAGAACTTTCTGGGATTAATACTGCCGCGAAAAACGTTCTTGCACCGCCCACTCATACCCTACATATTTATGGCATTATTCTAGCTGACCTGGTCTTTGACCCCACACTCGCCGTCTGGATGTTTCGCTACTAGGAATCAACCCCTCACTACTGCACCTCTCAATAATCAAGTTATTGGACGGACTTATTTCTAAGCCGCACCATGCTCACAGGAATTTTTCCTGCTTACGTGGATCGTTTTGCCTGCGACTAGCATCGACTTTCAACCACAGACCTAGATAATTCACCACAGGTTATATTATATAATGTTATTTTTAATTGCACAAGTACTTTTAGCAATTTATAGGAAGATTATTCATTATTGTATAAATTTTTGATGTATATTGAATAATCTAACTATTTTACTTCTTCTTGTCGATATATATGCCGTCGTTGTTGATTGTTGGATTCTGGTACGCCTTGAGAGTTTTTTTACCAACACTCAATTGCTTCATATTCTTTTTGATTTCATCCATCTTCGCAGCTAATATTGTCTTATTGTATTCCTCAATTTCCATTATGCTTTTAGCCACTTCCATGATGGCAGCTACTTTCTGCTTCAGCCCTTTAAGAGAAGGATACTTTGAAAAATCCAGTTCTTCCAAGTCATTTACATTCAAGTGCTTCTTTAGTTCAATGAAACCTTGTGAAAAGGCTGTATCAATTTCATCAATACTGTTGATTAAAGTCTGTTTCCGATCAATTAGCGATTCTAAACCATTTGCATCATTCTCTTCAATATCCTTTTTCTGCTCAAGGGTCGTTCCCACAATTTCATCGAATAGAAGCTGCTTTTTATCAAGCAGTTTAATCAGCTTGTTTACCAGATCATCGGCATTGCCCATAAAAACCTCCAAAAATAATGCCCATGTATGCAGGGTTCACCAGCATCATGAGCTGATTTGTATTATTCTTGAGTAACCTGCTGCTTTACTAGCTTGATTGCCTGTGCCCATGTGTCGCGCAGGTCTTCTGCATAGCCTCGTACTTCTTCCAGTATTTTTTTGTCCTTCTTTATGTTAGCTTCAACAAGTCTCCGATTCATATACTCATATAGCGCTGCCAGTCCATTTGATATTTCATAATTCATGTCCAAAGTGCTCATGAACTCCTGAATTATATCCTGTGACCTGATAATATTGTTACTGGCCTTCTCCATTGATTTTTCGTCAATACCCTGGATCGAAAGGTTCAGGAACTTGACCAGCCCATTGTATAGCATTAGCGTAAGCTCCTGAGGTGATGCTGTATTAATCATATTGTTCTGATACTTCTGATACCCCGCATTCTGTTTAAGCGAATGGACAGTCTTGTCATTATCATGTTGACTATCTTCGTTTATATGCTGCATTATTACCCTATTCCTTTGAAATTGTCCATACAAGTTGTTTGCCATTTCCATACTGTGACCTCACTTTCCACTACTGTCCTGAACTGAATTGCTGCGATAACCAGGATGACTGACTGTTCATCTGGCTTAATGCTTTTTCCATTGCTGCAAATTTTGCATAATACTGATCTTCCTTGTCATAGAGCTTCTCAGTCAGCATATCAATCAAATCATCCTTCTGGTTGATCTGGCTGCTTATATAGCTTGTCGTATCAAAATAATCCCCTGTCGAGCCTGCTCTGTCGACCAGTAAGCCTCTGCTGCCCTCTGTATTGGGTATGGTAGTGATATTCTTTTGTATTATATCATGCAGTCTTTGAACTATACCATTTTCATTGTATCTTGCCTGCCTATCATCAGAACTCATGTTGACCGAGTATTTGATGTCAGATTCCTTGCTAAATATACTCTCAACAAGATCCGGGGTGTTCTTGATGGCGTCCTTGAGCTTGGCCTCATCGATTATAAGCTTACCCTTTTGCGTGTAGGTACCGGTCTTGATACCTATAGAATATACTCCTCCTTCTATACCTTCGATGCTATTGTATATTGCATTCCGCATCTCATTGAGCATCCCGGATAGAATACTGTCATTACGAAGCATTCCGGCTTTTGCCTTTTCCTCCCACTTCTCTATTTCCTTTTCACTCATGGCTTCCTTCTGGTCGTCAGTGAGAGGCATATAGTCACTATCACGTTCTTCCCGGATTTCTGTGTTTATCTTTTCAATAAGCTCATTGTATTTATCAACAAAATTCTTTATATTGTTGAATACCTCATCCACATTCTGCTCGACATTCACCGATACGGTTACGTTTTCCTTCTGCAAACTGTATGAGACTCCGTCTATTACGAAGCTGTTGCTATTTCTGGTCATTGTAGTACCGTCAAGCTCAAACACCGCATCCTGGCCGTTATCTATGGTAAGGCTGTTTATCCCCAGCTTTCCCCCATCTCCAAAAAATCCACCCTCCAACTCCTCTATCTTGATGGCTTCTCCGGCACCCTTTACTTTGGAGGATATAGTAAACTTATCCGTTGCTTCACTGTAGCTGAGAGTCACTCCCGCGGCACTACTGTTGACTTCATTGATTACATCCCTCATAGTTTTCTTGGTACTGTCAAATTCAAAGCCTACACCATTGATTTTAAATGCTACAGTACCTGCAGGTGCTGAAGACATATTTGTTTCGCTCAGCTTGGAGTACATATTCAGGCGATTAGTAGACCCTGATGCAATATTTAGCTGAGCAAGAGCATCGGTCGTTCCGCTTGTCAGAGCTATTTTGCTGTCTGCTGAGCTGAAGCTGATTTGTCCGGATGAATTTCCTACGGAAATCTTTCCGCTGCCAAAAGCATTATCCAGCTGGGTCTGAAGGTATGTTTTCAAACCATCACTTGTAAAGCTTCCTGTTACCTTAATATTCTTCGTAACACCATTCAGGCTGAAATTAAAATCCTTACCTCCAGTAAAGTCAAGATTAGTTACTTCCGAACTACTCTGTAGAGCTGCGGACACTGTCCCAGTCCCGACTGTGCTTGCGGCTTTGGCCAACTGGTTTACTGTTATGGAGTGTGCAGCTGCAATGGCATCGGCATTTGCAGTTGCAGTAACAGCAGCAGAATCTGATGTTGTTACCTTATAAGAATTATAGCTATTTCTGGAACGCATATCCTTTGTGGATAATACATCTATGAAGCTATCCTTGAAGCTTTTTACAATACCTGTAATACTCCTATAGTCTTCTCTTTTCCACTCCAGAAGCTGCTTGTCCTGCTTAACCTTATCAACCTTGCTTCTTTCTACTTTCATCAGCTGTGCTATCATGGAGTCTGTATCCAGGCCTGAAGCCATGCCGGTCAGCCTGAATCTGCTGTTCATCATACCGGAAATATTGCTAACCATACTCTCTACCTTCTTTCATCAACTAATATGCCGGCTATCTCCCACATTTTAGCGATCATATCCTGTATCTTTCTTGGCGGGAATTCCCTGATTACTTCATTTGTCAATGTATCCCTTAGTACATACATTATGGTATGGGTCTTTTCATGTATTGATCTTTCTATGACCTTGTTATATTGATCCAGGTTCCTGTTAGCCTCCTTGACCGCATTCTCCAGCATCTCATCATTTATCATGTTATCCCGGCCAACATCCTGTCTTTTTTCATTGCTTACCATATCTGTTGCTTCCTTGACTGCCACAGCATCAGAATTCTCTTTGCCAATCCTGACATTCAGGTCCGATACATAAAAGTCATTCGAAAATCCGTTTTCTATCCGCATAATATCCCCTCCTTGGAATATTCCTATTTTACATATATATCGTAATAATTTGTGCAAATCTTTATACTGTATAAAAAAATATTATGACTCAACATTTGTAGTAACCAATGTCGAGCCACATAAAGTCTTTATTGTATTGAAGCTAATGGCATAATAAGCCTCTCCAGCTCTTTTTTCCAATCAGTAAAAGCCGTTAATACCTCAACATTCAGGTATTCCGTAAGCACAGCCCCATCCCTTTTCTGAAAAAGCTCTGTAAGTACTTTGAACTTATCTGACATATTCTCTTCCAACTCCTGAAGCCTGTTTGCAGATAACTGCCCCTTAATGCCTCCAAGGACAGTGAGGACACTTTCTATACCTGACAAGGAATCATACAGCATTTCCAATGCTTCATCATATTTGTCTCCAGCAATCAGGGAGCTTAAATGCTGAAGCCCCTCTGACAATGTATCCAGCAGCGCCAGTGCCTGCCGATAAACTTCCATATTCTTGTTCATTTCACGCCTCCTAAGTTATCTGTTCTTAATATACTCAAGGTTGTACAGCAGATCAGGATTCTCGGGGTCTATGAGCAACCCTTCCTTCAGTATAGCCTCAGCTTCCTTCAGATGGTTTTCCATTATTGCAACCACTGCCTTCATGGATATGATCTCCACATCACCCTTATACAGCTTCTCGTATTCATAAATCAATTTATGTGCTCGCAATAAATTACCATCATCTATCATTAGTTTTATATTTTCTTTGAATGCAACATTGTATTCATTTAACTCACTTTCCAGCCTTTTCAAATATAACCCTATGCCTGCTGCCATAGCAGGATATATATCCAATGCTTTTTTCAAATATCTCAAGCACTCCGCCTTATCTTTGGTTTTTGATGCTTCGGCTCGATCCATATATAAAAGCATGATTTCTTCTTCATTTTTTAAATCGTATATTTGTTCACTGATAATAACATTATCCTTATAGAGCAGATTTATATAACGTATTCCATCCTCTATATATTGATTGAAAACCTGCCCGTATATTTCGCCAGCAACCATTTCTGACTGAAGCAAAACCTTACCCAGAGTTTTTCTGATCCTGATATTATTCAGTGTATCTATTTTAGCTTCTTCCAAGTAATTAAGAATATAGTCAACACACTCTTTTTTGTAACGCATTACAAGATAACCAAAAAAGGCTTCCAGGGCTTTATTGTTCAGATACCCTAAAGTACCAATATCCAATCTGTTGTGCTTTATAAGATAATAAAATATATCCCCATAGTATATAGGCAGCTTGTTGAAGTCTACGCCCTCCAGCCTTGCAATATATGCATCATTAAAGCATGAGTCATTTAGCTTGGATTCTCTTCTTATTGAACAAAGTAATGGATATACGCTATTACCTTTTGAGAATATTTCTATCAGCAGGGCTTTGTTTTTATTGCTCAAAGTAGCCATTTCGACTTCCAATACATTTGTAAAGTTATTAGTTAACCTTTCACCTGCTGTTAATATTTCTGTTTCAAAAAACTCTTTTAGTTCAGAATATTCCATCAACTCAATATAAGAGCTGACAATGCAAGGCAGTGAATATATCAAAAGCTCCTGGTTCATTAGTTCCTTTTTACACTTTAATACCGATTCATATTGCTTTTCTTTAAAATATAAAACACATAAATCTGCATAAGCTTGTTCTACTAAACTAATTGTACTTGAGGTAACACTAATATCCTTTGAACCCTCAAAATCCTCATATCTGCCTGCCATATCCAGATAGATCTCAAAGTGTCTGATGGCATCAACATTTTTGTTCTGCTCCTTTTGGGCCATAGCTAAAAAATAGTATAAATCAATATATCCTTCTTTCAACCTTATAGCCTCTAGACATAATTGCTCCAACTCCGGATATTTCTTAAATTTACTGTAGGTAATCGCCAAATGATGGTATACATTCATGTAATTTTTTCGGTTATTTGTCTTTTTTGTTAGCTCATATGCCTTCAGATCAGCCTCAAGGGCCTCCTCACGATCTCCATGAGCTGCATAAGTTTGCGCAAGCTGATACCAGTAATATATGTTGTCAGGAGCTTTCCTGAGTTCATTTAATAAAATCCGAGTGTTTCTGTTAAACTTTTTTTCCACCAGCTCAGGATCAGTAGTATTATACCCGTAATGTAAAATGTTGGATTTGAAATAATAATAAGGCTCCGTTATATTTGCTTGCTCGTGGATTGCGCCAAAAAACTTCAGCCCCTTCTCTTTCCTGAATAATCTAGGAATAGCAGCCAATGCGAATTTCTTTTTCTCTACATCTGCAAAATTCTTAATTGGAAAAATACCTGTTTTATATATATTACTTTTATCAGATTGAAAGAAATCAATCAGTTCATTTGGCTCCTCAACAGCTTCATCACCATCCAGAACCAGAACCCATTCTCCTTTGGCATAACCTATAGTTATATTTCTCATAGCTGCAAAGTCATTATTCCATTTATGAAAATATATCCTGTCCGTATACCTTCCTGCGATCTCTATAGAGTTATCCTCCGAGCCTGTATCCACTATGATTATCTCAGTATCCACGACCGCTTGAACAGGCTTTATGCTCATAAGACAATTATCCAGATACTTAGCTTCGTTTTTTATCATCATTACTACGCTTAACTTCATTCACTCCACCTCCGGAGCCATTAAGAATATGTATTAGTTATCAAAAAAGAGGTAGATTCCTACCTCTTTTTCTATAACTATGATTTTAATTTAACTATCAGCTTATCTCAGTAACTGAAGTACGCCCTGCGGAGCCTGGTTAGCCTGAGCCAACATAGCTGTAGCAGCCTGGTTAAGGATGTTTGTCTTTGTGAAGGTCATCATTTCCTTAGCCATATCAACGTCCCTGATTCTGGATTCTGCAGCCTGCAGGTTCTCTGATGTTGTGTCAAGGTCTTTGATCGTTGCTTCAAGTCTGTTCTGATTAGCTCCAAGGTATGAACGAGCCTTGTTAACAGTCTGTAACTGTGCATCTACTCCTGACAAAGCAGTCTTTGCTGTTGCCTGAGTCGCTAAATTGTAATTGCTAACGGCTGTATCCACTGCAGATAATGAGAAATTAGCAGCTGTCAGTGTCAATGTCTGTCCGGTATCACCAATAGCAAGTTCGATATCAGCTGCACCAGTTCCCAGAAGTGTCTTGCCGTTAAACTTGGTGTTGGTAGCTATATTAGTGATCTGATTGCTGAGTTCGGTTACTTCTTCCTGGATCCTTGCCAGGTCGCCTGTTGATGCTGTGGCATCATAGGTTCCGTTTGCTGCCTGTGTTGCCAGTTCTTTTACACGAACAAGTATATCACTTACTGAGGAGAGTGCGCCTTCTGCTGTCTGTATAAGGGATATGCCGTCCTGTGCATTCTTGGAAGCCTGGTTCAGGTTCCTGATCTGGGCTCTCATCTTTTCTGATATGGAAAGACCTGCAGCGTCGTCTCCTGCTCTGTTGATCCTCTGACCAGATGAAAGCTTCTCCATTGACTTTGACTGTGAATTTGCGTTGATACCCAGCTGTCTGTGTGTGTTCATGGCCATTAAGTTATTGTTTATTCTCATTGTTATTTCCTCCTTGAATTTTAAGTCAGATTCCTTTCTGACTAATTTTTATTTAGCTGTGAGCTTACCGTACGGGCCCTGTGCGATAAAGCTCTTTTGCTTTACATTAATAATATCGGATGCATATTATATTACTTTATAGCCTTTTTTAATTATTTTAAATATTTTTTTTGATTACGCTGCTGAGCTCTTGAATATCAATGCTTCCGCCTTCCGCGGATTTCTTGTTTTCCTGCTCTATCTCCTGGAGCAGCTCCTTCCTGAATACCTTCATGCTCCTGGGAGCCTTAATTGCCAGCTTTACCTTGTCGTCGCTTATCTCCGATATGATTATCTCGATATCATCGCCAATCAGAATTGATTCATTCTTTTTTCTGGCCAATACCAGCAAGGGAATCACTCCTCTCTATACAATTTGTACCTTACTTCATATTTACTGTCACTGAGTATCTCCTGTCTGGCTTTCCTGTTGGCTGTATTGACAACTATAGGTGCGGCCAGATTTGCTGTTATATTCCTGATATCCTCAGTTACGGTCAGGATCGAGAAGAGACTGATATCTCCGACATTTTCTATGTTCAACGCTTCTACTGTAGCTTCACTGATATCGATATCGTACTCCTCAATTATCAGGAAAGGATTGACCAGTACGAAGCATATATCAGCCTGCTCCAAGGACTGCAGGTAGTTCAGCGTGGCATTGCCTTCCACAGGAAGCAGGGCAAAAGCATGCAGGTCACCGAAACCGGGAAGACCCTGCTCAAAGTTTATCACACTATCCTGCTGAACCTCAATACTTCCTAAAAATTTGGTATTCACAAGCATTATTCTGTCCCCCCATTGCTTTTTTATTTATTTTATCACCTATCTCAGGAAATCAATAAGTGAAGGCTGTATTATTTTTGCCCCTCCCGCAAGAGACGCATTGTATACATATTCCTGCATCTTCAGGTTCATTATTACCTCTGCCATGTCCGCATCCTCATTCTTTGACAGGAGTCCCTTCAGATTCAATGTGTTGTCCTCTATCCTGTTAGTGGTCAGCTCCACACGGTTTGTCTTAACTCCCAGCTCTGCCCTTACGGTGTTTACATTGGCCGCCTGCTTATCAAGCCTGATCATTGCACTCTTTATGCCTGCCGTATCGTCAGCTCTCAGGTCAGCTGCCAGCTGTTCAAACACAGCAATAAGCTGTGATGAGTCCCCTGATTCCACTGTATATACCGAGGACTGATCATCCTTAAAGCCCATTTTAGATAAATCAAATGCACCTGCGGGTTTAATGCTGAGCGCACCATCCGTCTCAAATACCAGCTGTCCATTGGAGACCGAGACAGACACATGGGTATTGAGTGCAGTGCCGGATATCACCGTATTCATGTCGTTCATCAGATTGGTGATATTTGTATAAGGCGGATTGGGAAGGTTAATGGTCGTATCTGCACCACCATAGCTAAGTACAAAGCCCCCGGCCGGAACCGAAAGTGTTGCCGGATCCAGCAGCGATCCCGCAATACTCTGCTTGTGCTTGATGCTTTCTGTGACAGTCATATCCAAACCGGCGCTGCCGCTGCCGGAATAATACCCGAACAATCTTTGCCCTACAGTATTGAGCCCCAGTTTGTCCCTCGTACCGACATTGACTTCAATTAACTCGTCGGTGGAAAGATATTGGTTGCTTCCGCCGATATCATACTTGCCGCTTGCTACTTCGAACAAGGGTTTGT
The DNA here is from genome assembly GCA_964574195.1 of uncultured Clostridiaceae bacterium. GTDB lineage: Bacteria > Bacillota > Clostridia > Lutisporales > Lutisporaceae > BRH-c25. The sequence continues at coordinate 10,000 of CAZNMO010000161.1, forward strand.
CTGTCTTGTAGCCTGTAAAAATATAGCTTCCCGCATAAGTTGTATTGCCGATATGCAGCAATTGGTTCTTTAACTCATCTATTTCAGCCGCTATAGCCTGACGCTCAGCTAAGGAGTTGGTCTCATTGGCTGCTTGAACAGTAAGCTCACTTGCCCTCTGAAGTATGTCATTAATGCTGTTTATAGCCTCCTCAGTGGAGCTCATCCAAGATTGGATATCGTCTGCGTTTCTCTTGTACTGTTCAATGGTTGCAACCTCAGTATTCAGTCTTAGGCTTCTAGATACACCTATGGGATCATCAGAAGGCCTAGTAAACTTCTTGCCCGATGCCAGGCTGTTCTGATTTCTTTCCATTCTGATAAGGTTCTTATTCATATTCCTCATCAGGTTATTGACCATCATACTATTTGTAACTCTCATAATTACTACCTCACTATCTTCCGACTAATCCCAATCTGTTAACAGTGGTATCCAGTATGGCATCCAAGGTCGTTACCATCCTGGCTGAAGCATTATATGCGTGCTGGAACTTCACCATGTTTGTCATCTCTTCATCCAGAGACACCCCGGATTCAGAGATCCGTCTGTTATCAGTCTGGTCAACAAGGGCTTTTGAGTTCGATGACATCCTGTTTGCCTGGTTGCTGTCAACTGCAAGTGTCGACAATATGGATTTGATATAATCATCAGGTGTTCCATTAAGGGTTGTGAATATACCTTT
>CAZNMO010000162.1:0-10713 GCA_964574195.1 uncultured Clostridiaceae bacterium
TGAGGTAAGCACAAGTGCTCCAAACACGCTTCCGGATATGCTGCCTAATCCGCCGAAAATTACTATGATCGTCAGCTCTGTGGATTTTGCAAGGCTGAACATCTTCGGCTGTAGAAAGGTCATGTAATGGCCCATCAGTCCGCCTGCGATCCCAGCATAAGCGGCACTGATCATTAGCGATGTTAGCTTGTATTTGAATACGTCGATACCTATTATCTGCGAGGCCAGCTCCTCTTCCCTTACTGCAATCATGTTTCTTCCATGGCGTGAACGTATCAGGTTTGCCATAACAATAACTGCAATTACGTTTATTCCTATAACATTCCATATGTTTGTGTAGTATGGTATCCCAGGCCAGCCTCTTGCGCCGCCAAAGGTCTGGACATTGTCCAGTATAAGCCTTATTGCTTCACCGAAGCCAAGTGTCGCTATACAGAAGTAGTCACCCTTAAGGTTAAGTGTCAGCTTCCCTATAAGTGCGCTAACGATTGCTGCTGCCAGACCACCTATTGCAAGCGCAGGTATAAATGGCATCCCGAAGTTTACAGTCATTATGGCTGTCGTATAGCCTCCTATGGCCATAAACCCTGCATGTCCGAAGGAGAATAGCCCTGTAAAGCCTGTGAGCAGCGATAGTCCGAGTACTGTCATAAGGTTGATTCCAGCAAGGGTAAGTATGCCTATAATATATTCATTGCCCATAATGATACCCCCCCCTATGCTTTGTCCTCGGTAGTCTTGCCCATGAGACCGCTTGGCCTGACTACGAGAACTCCAATCAATAGTACAAATGCGATGAGATCCCTGAACTGGGATGAAATATATCCTGCGGTGAAGGTTTCAATTATGCCCAGGAGCACTGAACCTACTACCGCGCCCGGAAGGCTTCCAAGGCCTCCGAATACTGCTGCTATGAAGGATTTGTTTGTGATTATCCCAATCTGGGGATATACGGTATATTTCATTCCGAACATGACCCCTGCAACACCTGCAAGCAAACCACCCATAAGAAATATTGCTATGATTATGAAGTCTGTATTGATACCCATTAGTGCGCTTGCTTTGATGTTATATGAGGTGGCCTGTATAGCCTTTCCTATCTTTGTGTGATCTATTATATAAATCAGTATAAATAGACATATTGCTGATATTATCAGTATCATCGTATCAAGCTTCCCTACCGACAAGCCTCCGAACTGAAATGGCGTCTTGCTGAATACCTCGGGATATGTCCTGAAGGTCGGTCCGATAGCAGGAACTGCGATTACGAAGTTTTCAAGAAATATTGAGGCACCCATGGCAGAAATAATGAAATATAAAAATGGCGCTTTTCTCTCCCTCAAAGGCTTGTATGCTACTCTTTCGATCAGCAGTGCCAGTATTGCGGTGCTGATTGCAGCTGCCATAAATGCTAGAGGGAAAGGGAATTTAAAAAGTGTAAGGAAAAAGAATCCGAAATATGCCCCGAACATGATTACGCCGCCGTGGGCAAAATTACTGAAATTCATTATACTATACACCAGAGAGTATCCAACAGCCATCAAAGCATATATACTGCCTATGGATAAGCCGTTAATAAGTTGTTGTAAGAATAATGTCATTATATTTACCTCTCCTTGATATATATAGAGCAGAAGGTGTCACCTTCTGCTCTATATTCACTTTAACTCTTACTGTGCAGCAAATTTTTGCTGGAACACATATTTTCCATCAACTATCTTTATGATAGCTGCATCTTTTCCTTCCGGATTATGTGTATCCTTACCTATCTTTATTTTACCTGTTATACCCTTTATATCTGAAGTTTCAAGAGATTGAGCTATCTTTTCCGAGTTGGCTTCGCCTGCTCTTGTTATAGCATCTACCAGCATGAGAACTGCATCATGTACCAGGTAGCCGTTAAGTTCAACATCTTTGCTGTATTTTGTCTTGTATCTTGTCTTGAAATCCTGAACTTCAGGATCATCATAATCAAGATGGTTTACGAAGAAGGAACCGTTTACTGCATCCTTAGCCATGCTTATGAGCTGTTCTGACGGCCAGCCGTCTCCGCCCATAAGAGTTGCTGTTATGCCAAGCTCTCTTGCCTGGTTGGAGCTCAATGCAACCTCCTTGAAGAAGTAAGGCATGAATATAACGTCAGGATTTGCAGCCTTTATCTTTGAAAGCTGTGGTCTGAAGTCAACGTCACCGGATTTGAAGCCCTCTTTGGCTACTACCGTGCCGCCCTTCTTTACAAAGTACTCTTCAAAGTACTGTGTAAGGCCTTGAGAGTAGTCATCGCCTACATCATAAAGTATGGCAGCGTTCTTTGCCTTCAATACTTCTGCGGCATAGCCTGCAGCAACTGCACCCTGGTATGGATCTATGAAGCATACTCTGAAGTTGTATGGTTTTACTTTTCCATCAAGAACTGTAACCTTTGGATTTGTAGCAACTGTTGCTATATCCGGAACTTTTGCTGCTTCCAGTACTGGTGCTATCGGTATAGCATTACCGCTGGCATTTGGTCCCAATATTGCAACGACTTTATCCTGTCCGGTAAGCCTCTTTGCAACATTGACTGCTTCCTGTGGGTCACCCTTTGTATCGTAACCGATAACTTCCAACTGCTGTATTTAACTCACACTGTCCCCATACAGCCTGGTCACCTGTCAAAGAACCCATCCAACCTACCTTTATTGTATTTCCTGCAGCAGGTGCAGCTGGATCTGCAGCTTTTGGTGCACAACCTGTCAACCCAATAGAAACAACAAACAAACAAACCAAAAATAATGCTAGTGCTTTCTTTTTCATTAATGATCCTCCTCCTAAATTTAATTGATTTACTACTAACTTCCTCCTCTCCCCTGTTCTATATCTTATTTCTCTTTTGGTATAAATATATAGAGAAAATTACAGGTTCGATATACGTAAAATTTAATAGTCAGAATAGTTCAAACCTTACGAATACACGACTTATTATTCTACATAAAATATAATTATCCTTCTTTTAAAATATGCCATATTTATAAATTTAAAAAAAGGGATGCCGTATTTTTTAACGGTATCCCTTTATCTGTAATTCCTACATTAATTTGGCACCATGCTCACCTTCGGTTTCTTTTTCCTTAAGGACTCTTATCATCAGGCTGGCATCATTTTTTGAAAGATCCTTGCTGAAGCTTTTTCCAGTTTTATCCTGGATCAGCTCCCTTAGCTCATCATTTGATATATTGAGGTTTTTGGCTATTGAAAATATTGTGCTTATTTGTGCTTTTGTTGCAGTTTCACTCTTTTTTGTCAGCTCCTCAACAGGCGGCTCTTCATTGGCCCCCGTACTTTTGCCGTCACCAACCTCTTCAAAGCCTGTATACTCCACACCATAACCTGCAAAGCGCAACGCCCTTGCAATAGCTCTTGTTTCGGCAAGCTCCAGTATAGCATTTGAAAGCACACGGTCCCGTTTCACCGATGCATTGCCTAGACCGGTGAAGGTTCCCTTTTCTGTCCTGATTGAAGCTTGTATAACAGTGACTTCTTCATTATATTGTACGACATTTGTTTCTATGGACAGGCTCTTGTTTTCATCATGAGCAAGCCTTAGTCTGCCTCCTACCACGGGATAAACCTTGCCCTGGACCTTAACAAGCTCCTCATTCTTAAATGTATTGAGCATATTATTCCCTCCTGTTTGTATTTTGTGAGGGTATGAGAATAATATACCGATATCACATAATTTGCGGCGGATATACTTTATTATTGATTGTTTCCAACCCAAAGAAAATCAAGATAACACAAAGCAGTTTAAGCGTAGCTTAAACTGCTTTTGTATAACTTAGCTTATTTCCTTTTTAAGTTCTGAGATATTGTCCTGAAGCTTCTCCAGCATATACATCAAAGCATCGATCTTTACATAATCGTCTTCCGACAAACGATGTTCAGTGATTTCAAAGGTCTTTGCGACATCTGCTTTCAATGCGCTTAAGGTCTTAATGACGCTTTCTCTGCTTATCTTTGCCCGCTCTGCTACAACTCTCCTGTCCGAACCTGCTGTCAATTCGATCGTTCGTCCAACCGCTGCAATTTCATTTGGTATGTTCAATTCATTCTTAATAAGTCCTGAAAGGGCTTTTAGCGCCTCTTCCTCACCATGGACAAGGAAAACTTTTCTTGGCTTCTTTTTGAAAGCTCCGATCCAGTCCAGAAGCCCTTTTTGGTCAGCGTGCCCTGAGAAGCCTTCTATCGAGTATATACGGCAACGTATGCCTATTTCCTCGCCAAATATCTTAACGGTCTTTTCACCGTCCTTTATACGCCTGCCAAGAGTATTCTGAGCCTGGTAGCCGACAAAGACAACACTGGACTCCTCACGCCACAGATTATGCTTCAGATGATGCTTTATCCTTCCTGCCTCACACATTCCGCTGGCGGATATTATTATGCAGCTCTCCTGTGATGAATTGATCGCTTTGGATTCATCTGCAGTCTGGGTAAATATAAGGTTTGGAAAATCGAATGGGTTATCTCCGCTTTTTATAAGCTTCTGTGCATCCTCATCAAAATATGGGAGGAATTTCTCAAATACCTTTGTTGCGTTTATTGCCAATGGGCTGTCCACATATACTGGAATGTTTCTGACCCTGGAATTCTTTGATTCCTTCAGCATATTCAGCACATAAAGTATTTCCTGTGTCCTTTCTATGGCAAAGGATGGAATAACGACATTTCCATTCCTGCTTATTGTATCGATTATTATCTCCTGAAGTGCCTGGTCCTTGTTCTGCATGTCCTTGTGCAGCCTGTCCCCGTAAGTTGACTCCATTATCACATAATCAGCATCTTCAATTATAGTGGGGTCGTTCATTATCGGAACATTCCTGTTTCCAAGGTCCCCTGAATATACCAGCTTAAACTCCTCTCCGTTTTCCCTTACCCACATTTCAATTATTGATGATCCGAGAATATGCCCGGCATCCCTGAACCTTAAAGAAAAGCTGGAATCAAGATTGATGACCCTGTTATATTCATGTGATTGGAAAAACTCCAGTGAAGCTTCGGCGTCCTTAACTGTATATAAAGGCTCAACAGAGCCTTTTCCTGCCCTTTGTCTCTTCCTGTTCTGCCATTCTGCTTCTGATTCCTGAATAAATGCACTATCCGGCAGCATGATTTTACATAGTTCATGTGTCGGCGCAGAGGTAACTATTTTTCCTTTAAAACCGCGTTTCACAAGCTGTGGTATTCTTCCACTATGGTCTATATGTGCGTGGGAGAGTATCAGGATATCGATTTCTGATGGATCAAATTCAAATTGATCATAATTCATTTCGTCTGCTTCACTACCACCCTGGAACATACCGCAGTCAAGGAGAATCTTCTTATTCTCCAGCTCCAGAAGGTGACATGATCCAGTAACAGTACCTGCAGCTCCGCAAAATGTAAGCTTCATATCGCAACCTCCATAGTTTTCGTTATTTTTATTTAATATCTATATTCTATAAAACATGCCATTTTCCTCTTTATGCCGACATATTGGCATCAAATTCTATTGACAATAAATTCATTTCGGTATATTATATTTATTGTCAGCTTTCGGGGTGTAGCGCAGCTTGGTAGCGCGCTTGGTTCGGGACCAAGAGGTCGCAGGTTCAAATCCTGTCACCCCGACCATCAGATAAAAAAAGTCTTACTACCATAATGGTCAGTAAGACTTCTATTTTTTTTGTTTGGAAAGCTTCGTGTTTTTTATCCTTTTAATCTTTCTTCCAAAAGGTCCCTGGCTAATTGAGGATTTGCCCTGCCCTTTGAAGCCTTCATTATTTGACCCATCAAAAAACCTACAGCCTGCATTTTCCCGGATCTGTAATCTGCCATGGACTCGGGATTATTATTAAGCACCGCTTCTATCAGAGCTTCCAGAGTTGACCTATCGCTTATCTGAGTTAGTCCTTTACCGACTACCACTTCTTCTGCAGCCTTGCCCGAGCTGAACATTTCCTTCAGCACCTCCTGACCTGCCGTAATACTTATTCTACCTTCTTCAATTATTGTTATTAGCTTGTACAACGACTCAGGAGCAACAGGAATCTTGTCCATTTCAATTTTGTTTTCATTCAGCAATTTGAGCATGCTTCCCAGCAACCAGTTTGCTCCTGCTTTCGGGCTTGCTCCATGTGATACCAAGGCTTCAAAATAATCAGACAAAGCTTTATCACCTGTAATGACACCGATCTCTTTATCTGTTAATCCATATGAAGCTTTAAAGCGCTTCCTTCTTTCAACAGGCAGCTCAGGAACAGCCTCACGTATGCTCTGCAGCCTGTCAGGACTTATGAACAATGGAGCCAGGTCCGGTTCTGCAAAATATCTATAGTCGTGGGAATCCTCTTTCGACCTCATGGGCACTGTTTCACCACTGGTACTATCCCATCTGCGTGTTTCTTGCACTATCCTATGATCCTCTCCAAGGCGGTAAAGCTCTCTTTGACGGCTTTCCTCCCATATAAGCGCTTTCTGGAGCTCCTTGAAGGAATTCAGATTCTTCAGCTCCACCCTTGGGTTGAAGGCTTTCTGTCCAGTTTTTCTCAGGGAGATGTTTGCGTCACACCTTAGTGAGCCTTGCTCCATACGGCAATCGGAAATATCTCCATATTGTAGTATTGACTTAAGTTCCTTCAGAAAAATGATAGCTTCCTCAACAGAGCGTAACTCGGGCTCTGTTACTATTTCAATAAGAGGCACTCCAACTCGGTTATAATCAACCAATGAATAGTCTTCTCCTTCAGGATGCAGCAGCTTCCCGGCATCCTCCTCGATGTGGATCCGATTCAGGTCGATCCTTTTTGTGATACCCTCTGTAGCTATATCTATATATCCCCCGCCGCATATAGGGATATCGTATTGGGATATCTGGTATGCCTTGGGAAGGTCCGGATAAAAATAGTTTTTTCTGTCCATCCTGCTCAATCTGTTTATATCGCAGTTCAGCATAATACCTGCCTTTACTGCCAGGTTAACTACCTCTTTGTTGAGTACAGGCAGTGTACCAGGTATGCCCATACATATCGGGCAGGTGTTTTCATTGGACTTAGCACCGAACTCTGTAGAGCAGGGGCAGAATATTTTTGATTTAGTTTTTAGTTCCACATGTATTTCAAGTCCAATAATTGTTTCATGGAGCACAGGTCGTCACCCCTTCCAGGCACAACTGCCGCCCGGCTTCGTGTATATGCGCCTGTTCCAGGGCATAAGCCGCTTTGTATATGTTCATCTCCCCATGGAGAGGGCCCATAAGCTGCAGGCCGATGGGCAATCCGCTACTGTTGTATCCGCATGGCAATGATAATGCCGGTATGCCGGCGAGGTTTATATATGTTGTATAAATATCGGATAAATACATTTTTAGCGGATCAGCGCTTTTTTCACCGAATTTAAATGGCAGTACCGGGGATGTAGGCCCAAGTATCAGGTCATGTTTCCCGAAAGCTCTGGAAAATTTCTCTTTAACCATAATTCTGAGCTTTTGTGCCCTTTTATAGAAAGCCTCATAATATCCTGATGACAAGGCAAAGGTGCCAAGCATGATCCTTCTTTTTACTTCTTCCCCGAAACCTTCACTCCTGCTTTTTACAACAAGCTGATCCAAGTCATCATAGACCTCCGTCCTGTGACCGTATCTGATTCCGTCAAACCTTGCAAGATTGGAGCTGGCCTCGGCGGAAGAAATGATATAATATGCTGACAGCCCTTCAGTCGTCATTGGAAGGGAAATGTACTCCACAATAGCGCCAAGCTCCCTTAACAGGTATATATTGTTTTTTATACAATTTAAGATTTCTTCTTCCAGACCTGTTTGCAGGAATTCACTCGGTACACCTATCCTCATGCCCTTTATTCCTGCTTCAAGGCTCCTCAAATAGTCGATGTCCCCAGGGCTCCTTACAGAAGTACTGTCCAGTTTATCTTGACCCTGCAGGGCTTCAAGCAATACAGCATTGTCTTTCACATTCAAGGTTAAAGGGCCTATCTGTTCCAGGGAGGAACCAAAAGCAATCAGTCCGTATCTGGACACCGATCCATAGCTGGGCTTCATACCGACAACACCGCAGAATGCTGCAGGCTGCCTGATTGAACCGCCTGTATCCGAGCCTAGCGCCGCTGCAGCCATGCCGGCAGCAACTACTGCCGCTGAGCCTCCGGAAGAACCTCCCGGAACTCTTTCCGTATCCCATGGATTCAGAGTACATTTAAAGGCAGAGTTCTCAGTTGAAGACCCCATAGCAAATTCATCCATATTGGTTTTGCCAATAATTATGGCATCTGAGTCTGTTAGCCGTCTGACCGCAGTAGCGTCATACGGCGGGATAAAATCCTCAAGCATTTTTGATGCACAGGTGGTCCTGATACCCTCAGTACAGATATTATCCTTTACTGCGATCGGTACACCGGCAAGTTTCCCTATTTCTTCGCCTCTTTTTATCCTCTCATCTATGGAGTCCGCCTGGATCAAAGCCCTGTCATGACATAAAGTCAGATATCCGCCCAACAGACCATCCTTTTTTTCTATCCTGTCGAATACCGATACGGCAACCTCTCTTGCGGTAAATTTACGGGTTGATATTCCATCACGTATGCCGCATACCGTCAACTTTTCAAAGCTCATATATCTCACCGCCTATTCAATGATCCTGGGCACCTTGATAAAGCATTCCCTCATAGAGCATATATTGAGGAAAAGCTTATCCCTGTCCTCAAAAACTACGAGCTCATCACTTCTAAGGAGTTGTTCCTCTGCTTCAAAATATGGATCTTCTTTCACATCACTTAAGTCAATACTGTCTATGGCTTCGAAATGTGATAATATAGCCTCAAAATCCTTAAGCAGTTTTTGTTCTTCCTTCTCTGTGAAGCTTAGCTTTGCAAGCCTCGCAATACGCCTTACTTCTTCAACTGACAGCTTCAATCGCTGACCCTCCTTATGTTCTAAGTTTTATACCAGGATTTTGTCAATAAACCAATAAGCAAGTATTTCTCTCTCAATGTTAATTTTTCCTGCCATAGTGTTTTTAATAGTAAAAAGTGACAGAACAAAATAAAAAACCATCCATATACTCTCTTTTATGGACGGTTTATATACGATACAGGGCTATAATTCAATTATGTCAGGGTCATAATCCAGCTCCAAGTCATAGAATTTAATGAAGCAATATATGAGTTCCCTTTTATATGCTCTCTCCCTCAACAGCCTGCGAAGCTTCTTTATATATTTGTGCTCATTCCATTTCTTATTCTTGATATATCTCTTTCTGCCCAGCTTCCAAAATTTATGCGGGAAAATCAATATTGACAGCAGCAGCTCATACTCTTCCTTTGCCAGTGGTCTTACGCAGCAGTAGCTTTCGATTATCTTCCTGCAAAAGTCAAAATCCCATCTGAAGCGTTTCTTTGAGAGCACTCGCCTCAGCATTTTCCCCAAATCACTTACAGGTATATCATATTGACAGGATTCCAGGTCCACCAGGTAGAATTTCTGGTTACTGTCGATCAGTATGTTCTGATAATAAAAGCTGTCGTGACATATGCTGCCTTCAAAATATTCACATATGTCCTCATACCGGCTGTGCCGGAGTATCTCCATAGAGTGGGCAGCTTCCTTTAAAAATATATTTATGTTGTCCCTGTATGTATAATCAAAAACCGACTTAAGCTTTAGCTTATCAATTATTTGCCTATAATCCTCCATTTCATCCATATGTTTCTTAAAGCTCTTTTTCCATTTCTTAACATGCGTTCTGAGCTTAACATGCCTGGTCGTCTTGAAGCCCTTGGCTGCATTGTGAAATTCAGCCAGGAATCTGGCACATTGCAGTATTTCCTCCTTATCCGAAAAGCTTGCCTCGCGGCCTTCGACCCAGTTGGTAAGGTAGAATGCAGAATCCCGATATTTTATAATTGCCTTCCCATCCTTTGTAGGGTAGTATTCTGCAATTGCAACAAAACCGTTTTCCATTAGATATCTGGAAATAAGCCAGCTTTTCCTTGCCTTTTCAAAGCCGTGGCTTACCTTTTTCAAACAGAAATTACCCCTGTCCGTATATACTTTATATGCACTTCGTATCTTTTCCACGGAGAATATGCCAAGGTCATAATACTTCAAAACTTCCCCAAGTATATTGATTTCCTTTCGGGATATGTCAGAGGCATACTCGATTCCATACCCTTTTCCCATTGCATTCACTCCAATCAGCAAACATACTCAAAGCTTCACCTGATATATTATATTGGTCTGCCTTACAATATATAATTTGAATCGGATTTTTATTAGAAATAATTATAATGAGAATCATATTTGAGGAAGGCCTTATAGCTGATTGTAGTTCCATGTTTTTTTGCAAAATCTTTCATTTTATGTTGACAAACCAACCAAAATAATATAAACTTATATTCGTTGCTGCAGTTGGGCCTTTAGCTCAGTTGGTTAGAGCAACCGGCTCATAACCGGTTGGTCCGGGGTTCGAGTCCCTGAAGGCCCACCATAAATGCCTTGGTAGCTCAGTCGGTAGAGCAGAGGACTGAAAATCCTCGTGTCGGTGGTTCGATTCCGCCCCAAGGCACCACTTAAGACATACAGCGTAGTTTGAAACTGCGTTTTTTTTATGCATAAAAAAAGCCCTTATGTGAACTGGTCAATAGTTCGTAGACACAAAAAGTAAATTACACATAGCCTCGTTC
>CAZNMO010000163.1:0-10684 GCA_964574195.1 uncultured Clostridiaceae bacterium
GGCTGTCTATAAGGCTGCCGGGATGATCGAGGTGGCTGAAAGGACCGGCTGCCAGTTGAATTATGATACAGGGGCTGTGGAAATATCCAACCCGGAGGCAAAAAGGCTAAAGACGATGCAGATCATCAGAGTTGCCAGGGAGGTCGATTTTGTAGTATCCGCCGCCAAGTTGAAGACCCATGGCATGATGACATATACTGGAGCAGTGAAAAATCTTTTTGGTGTGATCCCTGGGCTGGTAAAGGTTGATTATCACATGCGCCTACATGATTCAGACAATTTTGCAGATCATCTTATAGATATATGCGAGGCAGTGAAGCCTGTCTTTTCCATCATTGACGGTATAGACGGCATGGAGGGGGATGGACCTTCAGCAGGAGAGAAAAGGCATGTAGGCTTGATCCTGGCTTCGAATGATCCCTACGCACTTGATGGAGTGGCTTCCAAAATAATTGGCATCAATCCTTCTTTGGTTCCTACCATAAAGGCTGCAGCGTTGAGAAATCTGTATGATGTGGCTATGAAGAACATAGAGATAAAAGGTGTAAAGCCTGAGGAGATCAATATAGAGCCTTTCAAGCTGCCAAGGTCATCTAATGTTAATTTTGTTGGAGGAAGGGTACCAAAGGTCGTTGAAAAAGTAATAATGAACAGTCTGAGGCCAAAGCCGGTATTCAACTATGAGCTTTGTGTATCCTGCGGAGACTGTAAGAGAAGCTGTCCTCCCGGAGTAATAGATATGAGCACAGGAAAGCCGGTGCCTGATCTGAGCAGATGCATAAGGTGCTTCTGCTGTCACGAGCTTTGCCCGAAGAAGGCTGTGGAGATAAAGCAGCATTGGCTGTATGAGAAGGTAATGAAAAAGTAATTAGGAGCGGTATTCCAAGGGGAATACCGCTCTTTTCTATCTTAATATGCTGAGATCAACATTTTCAAAGCCTGATATCTGCAGATCAGCAGCCGACAGCTCTGGCCCGGTTCCAATACCTATGCAACGCATACCGGCTCTTTTGGCAGCTTCAACTCCTGCCTGAGCATCCTCGAATACCACGCAGCTATCGGGAGCCAATCCCAGCTCCTTGGCAGCCAAAAGGAAAACCTCCGGATCCGGCTTTGCTTTTGAGACCTTTGTTCCATCTATCACAGCATCAAAATAGCCTGTCAGCTTAAGTCCGTTAAGGATGGTAAGTGCGTTTTTACTTGCAGAGCCCAGAGCTATCTTCAGGCCTGCAGCTCTAGCCTCCTCCAGGAACTTTTTTGTACCGGGAAGAACTTCATCCTCTTTCATCGCAGTAATATATTCCACGTACCAATTGTTCTTCCTCTCTGCCATTGCACGTTTTTCCTCTTCAGAGAAAGTAAGCCCTCCAACCTGCAGCAGTATTTCAAGGGAAGCCATCCTGCTAACGCCCTTCAGCCTTTCATTATCCTTTTCGGAGAAAAAGAAGCCCAGCTCTTCCGCCAGCCTTTTCCATGCAAGATAGTGGTACTTTGCAGTATCTACGATCACTCCATCCAAGTCGAAAATACAGCCCATTATATAACTCATAAAACACCTCTCATATCGGGTAGTTGAATCTGCCCGGGGATTTGCAGCGGTTTTTTTCACGTCAGGAAAATATCCGAACTAAACGTATCTGACGCTTTTCTATGAATTATATGATATATCTCCAGCCGGTTCAATTATGAGTATTCCCAAAAAAAGTGCTGAAATTTTTACTCTTTTCCTATTCATTCTGCTGGTTATATACCACCCGGTATTCATTGGGTGTAAAGCCTGTATATTTTCTGAACACCTGTATGAAATAGCTTTGATTGCAGAATTGATAGAAGGCGGCTATCTCCGATATTTTCGTGTTTGTGTATCTTATATAGTATTTTGCTTCCTCCACCCGGGTTTTCATAATATAGTCCGTGAGGCTCATACCTACTTCCTTCCTGAACAGGGTTGACAGGTAGTTGGGATGGACATATACTGCATCGGCAATTATCTTCAGGTTTAGTCTGTTTGTGAGATTCTTATATATATAAGAGACCGCTTGTTGTATAATATTTGAGTACTTGCTTTTTGAAAGGTCCTGGACTATTTTGATAAACTGTTCGGCAGCAGTGTATTCATAATAAACCAGTTCATTAAGGCTGTTCATATCCTCGATGGCCAATATCAGCGAGTCACTGAGAGTAAAGGCCGCCTCCGGCATTACCCCGCCTTCTATAGCAGCTCTTGTAAAAATGGTTATGGAGCATATTAGTGAATTCTTCACTGACCGAATGGCATCCTTTGACAGCCTGGTTCGTTTGAGAGAGTTGATTTCATGCAGCGCAGACATGGTTTCCTTTAGGTTTCCCGACTTTATTTTCGATAGCATCTCCTGCTCCAGGAAATAAGGAGGGTGATGGAAAAGGGTCTCCCGGTTCTTTATCAACTCGGAAAAATATTCATCGGAGATGGAGATACCCCCATTTTCACTGGCTGCACCTGATACCTCCGCAGCAGCGTATCCAAAAAGTAACTCCAGCAGCCTGCCGCAGTAGTAATACTTGTTTGTATCCAATACAGGAAGGCTGTCATAATAATTCATCAGTTTGCTCTTGATTTTTATGGGCAGTTTGTTGAGCCTTATAATATTGTTGATCGAGCCTTCGTGGAGTTTATTGTTTATGACCGGACCGGCAATGACCCGAAGCCCGCCGGTTAATATCAGAATGATGAAGCACTCATTGAAATTGCTCATATGATAATAAGCTTTGGTTTTGTCACCATACCCGATATCAGACAGGGATAGCAGATCTTCAGCGTCATAGGAATCCTTTAGCAGGCTGTTTATGTAGCTTAGATCATCCGGTATGGAATATAGACTCTGGTTGTTTTCAACAAGATTGACAGGGATCCCGGTCACCTGGTTGAAGGTTCTGAGTTTTTCCCGAATACTCTTGAGTGATGGCATATAGACCTCCCGTTCAGCGTATTCTGCATATTCTTCAAGCATTAATCCATACTGCTGTGCATCCGTTTGCTCAATAGCCCATACAACATTAATATTTTAACATAAATATGAATATATTGGTATATTTAATATTCAGATTATTCTAAAATAGAAACAAGGAAAACATTATGGGAGGGAAATAAATGAAAAGAAAATTATCGTTAATAATTGCCACTGTTATGGTTTTCATGACTGTCTTCAGCTTCGGTGCAACCGTAAGCGCCGATAACCCGGTTGTAATAAAATGGGCAACACAGGCAGATACGACACCGGCAACACAGATCCTTATAGACCAGTTCAACAAATCACAGAGCAAGTACAAAGTCGAGTGGGTTCAGATGACTAATGACTCAGGACAGATGCATGACCAGATGCTTACTTCCTTATCAGCAAAATCCAGTGAATATGATGTTTTATCGCTGGACGTTGTTTGGGCCGGAGAATTTGCAGCAGCAGGATATCTCAACACAATAGACAGGGATATGCTTGCAGCAAAACTGAACAGAGGCTTATATAATGCAGGCTCCATGGCAGCCGGCAAATATATGGGCAAACAGTATACTCTCCCGTTATTCCCTGACTTGGGACTCCTTTATTTCCGTTCTGACATAGTTAGCAAAACTGATGCTGAAAAGCTCATTTCCGGTAAATATACATATGCTGATCTGGCAGCAATGGCAAAGAAATACAAGGGGCAGGGTGGAACTACAGATGGTTATGTAGCTCAGGCAAGACAGTATGAAGGCCTTACCTGCAACTTTACAGAGTTCACAGGCGGCAAGACAGATGCCAAGAGCGTAAGAACAGGTTTGGAAACAATGAAGATGTTCATGACCTCCAGCTTTGTTCCCAAGGACATACTGAACTATAATGAAGCAGAAACCCATAATTCATTCATAAATGGAAAATCAGTATTTTCAAGAAATTGGCCTTACCAGTATGCAATGCTGACTGAATCCGTTAAGCCTTCACAGGTTGGTATAGCTCCACTTCCAAATGGAAGCACAGTAGGCGGCTGGGTACTTGGTATCAACAAATACTCAAAGAATGCTGCAGGAGCTTTCGAATTCATCAAATATGCAGCAGGCTGGGATGGACAGATGATAATGTCAAGAAGAGGCGGACACTTACCGGGATATAAGTATCTGCTGACAGACAAGAGAGTAGAAAATCCTATGCTGGAAATGGTTGGACTTCAGAATGCATTGAAGACAACTATATCAAGACCTGTTTCATCACAGTACTCCAAGACTTCAGATATAATACAGGTCAATGTACACAAGTATCTGTCAGGAGGACAGAGCCTGGATACAACTGTTAAGAATGTTACAGCTGCATTAAAGTAAGAAATATTATAAATTATCAATAAGGGAATTGGGCTCAATGAACTGGGCCCAATTCCTTTATAAAAGACTATTTTGGGGAGTGGTCGCATGAAAAGGATGGGGTTTAAAGAATCACTCTTTATACTGCCGGCAATTATTCTTATAGCTTTATTTTCACTTTGGCCAATATATAAAGTAATCAATTATTCTTTTTTTGATTACCAACTGAACGATCAGCAAAAATCAAAGCTTTCAACAGAAGAGAAGCTTAATGTTGAGCTTTTTTTGGAAAACTCCGATTATGTGAGTTTGTTCCTGGATATGAACAGGGAAAGCTTTCCGGAGGATGCCCAGGCGAAAGTCGATGAAGTGATCAATGATGTTAATTCTATAAAAGAACTTCTTACCGGTAAAACCGGTTATATTGAATTAAGCGGAAGCTTCAAAGGTCAGGTTGGAGAAAGATATGACAAGCTGATGTTAGAAGCAGACTACTTTGTACAGAATTATGAATTCGAAGATAGGGAAAATCTCAGGCTGGTATTGGAAGACCTGGGGAAGAGCTTTGTAAGGTCCAACTTCATTGGACTTAAGGGCTATTACCAAGCTGTAAGAGATGAAAGGGTACAAGTAGCATTGGGAAATACAGTGGAATTCACGCTTGTATCTGTAACGTTTGAATTCCTGCTAGGCTTGGGACTTGCAATAATAATGAACAAGGCAATGAGAGGGCAGGGCTTTGTAAGGGCGATTTCGCTGATACCCTGGGCTATACCGACAACCGTAGCAGCACTTATGTGGAGCTACCTTTATGATGGGACCAGCGGTATTGTTGCAAATATACTCCAAAACCTTCATATAATAAATGATTCCAGGGATCTGCTCCTGACAGGCGGCGGGGCAATGACAGCCGCGATCATTGCAGACGTCTGGAAGACTACTCCTTACATGGCACTCCTTATACTTGCAGGCTTCCAGACAATTCCGGGAGTGGTATATGAAAGTGCAAAAGTTGATGGATCAGGAGTGTTCAATACCTTCTTCAAAATAACACTTCCTTTATTAAAACCATCAATACTTGTTGCCTTACTGATGAGGACCCTGGATGCTTTCAGGGTATTTGACCTGATATATGTACTTACCGGCGGAGGGCCGGGTGGTTCAACTGAAACCATGTCCATATATGCATACAAGACGATGTTTCAGCAGACAAACTTTGGATATGGCTCTATAGTAGTGTTGCTAATGGTTGCATTTGTTGCACTGATTGCGACCTTCTATATAAAAATACTCGGTGCGAACGTAATGGAAAGGGATTAGGAGGGATCAAAGTGGAAAAGGGATCAAGCAAGACCATTTCACCGGTGGCAGTATTTGTTACATTATATCTTGTTGTTATAATTTTTCCTTTCCTATGGGTCCTGTCAGCATCGTTTAAGCCAACTGCGGAGATATTTGGGGAAGGCGCATTCAGAATAATATCGGCAAATCCGACACTGGAGAATTATGTAAACGTACTAAATAACGGACTTTTGAGAGCAATGGCCAACAGCTTTATAGTTGCATGTCTGACATCGATTTATGTAATAATCGTGGCATCCTTAGCAGCATATGCAATAACCAGATTCAAATTCCGGGGTAAGAATATACTCCTTGGTATAATACTGGCGGTTTCGATGTTCCCGCAGATGATAATTGTGGCTCCGATATATAACCTGTTCATGATGCTTAATTGGACCAACAGTTATTTTGTAACGCTCCCATACTCTACGATCACCTTGCCTGTAGCGGTGTTTATTCTGGTGACACACTTCAACAAGATTCCGATCTCATTGGAGGAAGCGGCAACCATCGACGGGGCGACATCGATCCAGATACTTTCAAAAATAGTGTTCAGGCTGGCTGCTCCAGGGATATTCACAACAGCAATTATAGTTTTTATTGCAGCCTGGAACGAATTCCTGTTGACAGTTACATTGAACACAAACAAATCCTATCATACTGTCCCAGTGGCAATATCCTTCTTAAAGACACAGTTTACAATACTCTGGGGTGACGTTACTGCAGCGACTGTAATAGCGACTATTCCAACGCTAATTATTGTCCTGCTGTTCCAGAAACAGATCGTATCAGGCTTAACTTCAGGAGCTGTCAAGGAATAAAACCTGCAGAGATCAGAAAGGGGCAGACAGTATGAATGTGAATATTGAAGCGGAAAGGCCTTACTATAGGCTGAACGAATGGGAGATAATAGAGGATAGCTTTATACCTGAGAGGAATTTCCACAATGAGACCATATTTTCAATAGGCAATGGTTTCATAGGGATAAGAGGGACTTTCGAAGAAGGCATGGATGAAGGATTAGGTCTGGGAGCTGAAGGGACCTTCCTGAATGGTGTATATGAGGAAGGAATAATCAGATACGGAGAAATTGCTTATGGCTTTCCGGAAAAAAGCCAGACAATGATAAATGTGGCTAATGGCAAGAAAATAATGCTGTACCTGGAGGATGAGCAGTTTGACATGCAGACGGGGAAGCTTCTTGAGTATGTCCGCTCAATCAGCATGAGGGAAGGAATATTGAAAAGAACCTTGCTGTGGAAGTCATCCAAAGGAAGAGAAATAAGGCTGGAAATTGAAAGAATGACCTGCTTGAAGAGGAAAAACCTTGCAGTTGTGAGCTACAGGGTAACCCCTCTGAACTTCAGCGGAACAATTAGGCTCATTTCTGAAATAGATGGAAATATAAAAAGGTCCTTGGAGGAGAAAGATCCTAGAATAGGCTCCGGCCTTGAAAAAGATGCATTTTATACAGTAAATGCATTTATAGAAAATGAGATAGCGGCTCTCATGCAAAAAACCAAAGGCACAGGTATAACTGTAGCATGTGTATCCGGGGGGGATTTAGAGAGCGACAGCAGTTATACAATGGAGGCATATACAAGGGAAGACAGCGTGGGATTGGAATATCACATAGCAGCGGAAAAAGGCAAAGAAATAGATTATACGAAGTACATAATATATGATACCTATACTGAAGATGTTAAGGGTATACCTGCCAATATCAGTAAAATTTTGGATAATGCAGCCTCAGAGGGATATGACATGCTGAAGGCGGAGCAGATCAGTTTTCTATCCGATTATTGGGCTAAAGCAGACATTCAAATAAAAGGTGATATTTCCTTACAGCAGGCAATCAGGTTCAACCTCTTCCACCTGCTTCAAGCCGCTGGAAGGGACGGGAAAACAAACATATGTGCAAAGGGGCTTACCGGAGAAGGTTATGAAGGACATTATTTCTGGGATACAGAGATGTATGTAATTCCCTCCTTCCTGTACAGCAATCCTGAAATAAGCAGGAAGCTGCTGGAGTTCAGGTACAACACACTGGACCGTGCAAGGGAAAGGGCGAGAGAGATGTCTCATAGCAAGGGTGCACTTTTCCCCTGGAGGACGATCAACGGGGAGGAGTGTTCAGGCTATTTTCCAGCCGGAACGGCTCAGTATCATATTAATGCAGATATAGCCCATGCAGTGAAAAAATATGTAGAGGTTACAGAGGATAATGAGTTCCTGCTGAATTATGGAGCAGAGATAGTATTTGAGACAGCAAGGCTGTGGGTAGATTTGGGCTTTTTCAA
The DNA here is from genome assembly GCA_964574195.1 of uncultured Clostridiaceae bacterium. Classification (GTDB taxonomy): domain Bacteria; phylum Bacillota; class Clostridia; order Lutisporales; family Lutisporaceae; genus BRH-c25. The sequence goes on from CAZNMO010000163.1 coordinate 7,954, forward strand.
CAGCGAAAAGGGAGGAAGCTTCTGTATAAACTGTGTCACTGGCCCCGACGAATACACAGCAATAGTGAACAACAATTTCTATACCAACCTGATGGCAAAGGAAAACCTTGAATATGCCTATGATATTGCTGTGTGGATGAAGAAAAATCATAGGGAGAAGTTTGAGCAGCTTGTTACGAGGCTTGGACTCGAAAGAGAAGAGATAGCCTTGTGGAATATCGCTTCTGATAATATGTACCTGCCTTACAATGAAAAGCATGGTATACATCCACAGGACGACAGCTTCCTTGAGAAGGAAGTCTGGGACTTCGAAAATGTACCTAAAGAAAACTATCCATTGCTTCTGCATTATCATCCGTTAGTGATCTACAGGCACCAGGTATGCAAGCAGGCAGACGTGGTACTTGCGCTTTTCCTGCTGGGGCATGAATTCAGCCTTGAGCAGAGGAGGCGGGATTACGATTACTATGAAAGGGTAACCACCCATGATTCGTCACTTTCTGCTTGTATATTCAGTATAGTTGCAAATGACATAGGCTATCATGAAAAGGCTTATGAATATTTTATAAAGACAGCAAGAATGGATCTGGATGATTATCAGGGGAATACTCATCACGGAGTACACACAGCCAACATGGCAGGCAGCTGGATGTGTATGGTGAATGGCTTTGCCGGGATGAGGACCCATGGTGATACTATAAGCTTTCAACCATATATCCATCCGGGCTGGGTGGAATATAGTTTCCGGATAACTTACCGGGGAAGCTTCATAGGTATCAAAATAGACAAATCCGAAACCACCTATGAACTCCTTGAGGGTAAGGAGCTGGAGATCACACACAGGGGCATGAAGCACACGCTGAAAGACAGGCTTGTACTGAAATAAGACGTTGGCGAATGTTTCCTGAGTTGTTCAATACCCCTATACTTAGCATGATGGTACGATGGCCTGGTTATAGGCTGCCGTACCATTTTGCTTTTTTCATCACAGAGTGCTGCTATGGACCTAGTGATGCCTGTCATTCTGAGCGCAGCGAAGAATCTATATGATATGTTTAAAAACTTCTACCGTTTTTTTAAAAAAACTAGTATATTATAAGTACTACCACAATACACATAGTAAGAGAGGTATGGCTATGCTTTCAATGGATGAGCTGTGTAGTCAGATCAGCTGCTGTACAAGGTGCCGGCTCCATACAAGCAGGACCAATACTGTGCCCGGTGAGGGGAATATGAGTTCAAGGCTGATGTTCATAGGGGAAGCCCCCGGCGCCGATGAGGATAGGCTCGGAAGGCCATTTGTGGGCAAGGCAGGCCAGCTTTTGGACAAAGCTCTGGCGGCTCTGGATTTCCATAGGGACAAGAATTTTTACATTTGCAACATATGCAAGTGCAGGCCTGAGAACAATAGGACCCCGGAGGAGGATGAGGCTGAAGCCTGTCTTCCTTTCTTGAGGAACCAGGTTGCGGTCATAAGGCCAAGGATCATAGTATGCCTGGGAGCGACTGCCGCAAAGCATATCATAGACAAAGATGCAAGGATCACAACAATAAGAGGCAAATGGTTTGAACGGAAGGGCTTTTACATACTGGCTACCTTTCACCCGGCGGCATTGTTTCGGGATGAAAGCAAAAAAAGGCTTTTTTGGGAAGACCTGAGGAAGGTAAAAGAGAAATATGATGAAATCATTAGTGACGATGAGAGGATTTAAAAATAATCTTCTATATATATTCAAAAAAAGTGAAATAATAAAATTGATAGCCTTTACTCTTATTTTTGCATTGCTTGGAGGCATTGTTCCTGTGCTGTCTGAAGAAGCTGAAGCATCAGAGGCCAATGCATCAGAAAAAGCTATTGAAATGAAAGGATATAGTCTGATTCCTGTAAAGGCAATGGGAATATATATACCGGCGCTTTTCATTGCCGATTATGTGGGCGATAATCCAGGAAGGCTGCAGGACATAGCTTCTGCAGTGCAGGCGGATAAAACAGATAAAAAAGCTTCCACTCAAGGCAGCAAAACAGGAAAAATTGCTTATCTCACCTTTGATGATGGTTTGGACAGTAAGGTAACACCTCAGATCCTGGATATATTGAAAAAGTATGAGATAAAGGCAACCTTTTTTATACTGGGAAATACAGTAGAAAAGAATAAAGCGGTATTAAAAAGAATGGTTGATGAAGGGCATAATATAGGAAATCATACTTATACACATAAAAAGGACATAATATATGCGGATGTGAATAAATTCTCCGAGGAGCTGGCCAGGACATCCAAGGCCATATATAGTGCCGTGGGTATAAGGACAAAGCTATTCAGGCCTCCTTACGGGGCTCCCTATATAAGAGGAAAGGATTATAAGGCTGCATTGTCGGGCTACAAGGTAATTCTTTGGAATGTAGACAGCATGGACAGCAGGGTAAAAGACATCACCAGCAGCGGAATAGTTGAAACAGTAGAGAGGCAACTGAAGAGTAAACAAAAAGCAACCATTCTTTTTCACAGCACCGCCAACCGTACTGAAACCGTAAAGGCGCTGCCTGAGATCATAGAATACCTTATAGATAACGGTTACAGTATATCAAGGCTGGAGTGAAGAGGGCAAAACTTCCATTTGACTAGAAGAATAAAAGATGTTAAGATGTAATTCCTGCCTCGGAAACGAAGTAGAGAACAGACAGCACGGATGAAACTTCCAGTTGACACTGAGAAGCGGACATGATAAACTA
>CAZNMO010000164.1:0-10540 GCA_964574195.1 uncultured Clostridiaceae bacterium
GCTTCGGAGACAGATGTACGTTCAATTATCAGCAAATCTTTGCTCTTCATGCTAAAAGTTATCTCAGCCAATGCACTGGACTCGTTATCGCCTATATAAAACCTGTCCTTACCTTTTTTAATTATTTCCATGCTAACCCTCCATATCGCCGTAGCAATTATTTAAATTCTACCATTTACTCCGACAAATGTCAGCCTCATACGGAGTATACTACATTTGCCCTGATCAATGTGATAAGTTTCCGCTAAGATAAGGGAAGAATTTTGCATCCTCGCTTACCATATGTCCCGTTATAACATCATCAACAATAAAGGAGAAAAACGCCGATGGCCTTATTTCATTTTTAACAAAAGACTCCTTCAGGTTCATCGCCTTATTGATCAGATCGTTATGAATTCTTGAATGCTCTGCCTCTTCCGGATAGCCTATCTCAGATAATATTATCTCTTCCTTCTCAAAATGCTGTGCTATGTGCTCCAGCAGCACATCCAGCTGCTTCAGTATTTCAGCATTATTTTTACCTTCAAGAGACGTCTCTAACAGTCTGTCTGCTATTTCTAGCAATTCTTGATGCTGTCTGTCTATCAGTTTGTCTCCGCTCTCCCATTCACGACTCCAGCCCAGTCTGACCATAGACGTAAGTATACCTTCATTTTCATCCTCAGCCGCATGGCAGCGGTTCCTTCCGTTCTGTTTTGCATTGTAAAGCGCATTATCTGCCCTTTTGTACCAGTGCCTGAAGGACTCAAACTTCATTCTTTGAGCAAGGCCTATGCTGACTGTTTGAACGCCGGTAACAGGATGGCTGTTCTCCTCTACAGCCGCCCTAAGCTTTTCTGCTGCGGCTGCTGCACCCTCGACACTGGTATGAGGCATCAGAAGCAAGAACTCTTCTCCTCCGAATCTGACCAATATATCCGAGCTACGTTTTGTTCTCTCCATCGTTTTGGCCGTCAGCTTGAGAAGCTCATCCCCCACAGGGTGTCCCCAGGTATCATTTACCTTCTTGAAATGGTCCAGGTCAAGCAGCAGCATTGAGAGTGGCTCATCATAGCGGTCGGATCTGTCTGTTTCATCATCAATTATGGAATCAAAATAGTGCCTGTTATACAAGCCCGTCAGCTCATCCCTGACAGCTATTTCCCTGAGTTTTTCCCCCGTCAGTATCTTTTCCGTCACATCTCTGGCAGAGGAATAAGTGTATTTCCCGACTCCCGGCTGTGAATACCATTCAAAATACTTATATGAACCATCCTTACAGCGGTATCTGTTGGTAAAGCCTGAGATGGATTTCTTCTCCAGCAGTTCACCCATGGCCTCCCTGGTGGCGGATATGTCCTCTTCATGGATAAAAGCCATTATATTCTTCCCTTTTAGTTCCTCTGCCTTATAGCCGAGTATATCCTCAAACTTTCTATTTACTTTGATAAATACTCCATCACTGTCGGTTACACACAGCATATCAATATTTACATCCAGGAAGGCTTCGATCTCGTTTTCCATCTCATATTCCTTGGAAATATCCCTTACAGAAATAACAACTCCACTTATTACGCCATTTTCCGAATGTATACCTGAAGCATTGCCACTTATTCTTATTTCTGTACCATCCCTTGAAACAAGCCCTTCATATTTCGGTGTCTCAATGTCCACTCCGGTTTCCAGTACGTGCCTGACAGGATCTACTTCCTTTTTCCCCGTCATTACGTTGATACAATTGAACACATCATTAAAATCCTTGCCTAGTGCCTCAGCCTCTGTCCAACCGGTATACCTTTCGGCAGTAGAGTTTAAAAGCGTGATCCTCCCCAAGTGGTCCGTAACCAAAACAGCTACTCCGATCGACTTCATTGTAGTATCCAACAGTTCCTTACCTGCTTCTACCTTCTCCATGGCATTCCTTACGTACCACAGGGCGGGCTTGAATATGTATACCACCTCAAGCCAAAGGACTGCCAAAGATATTGCAAGAGCAGCCATTCCAAGAAGCAGTATTCTTCTGATTTTCTGTTTTGATTCATGATCGTATTGATATACAATTGCATCCATTCCATTGTTGTATTCAGATTCGTTATTCTTTATGATCTGTATTGGTACAACCAGTTCTTCCTTTGTATACCCCTTAACCGACACAATCCTTCTTACCTCATCTGCAGCACCCACCATTGCATCGAACTGCGGCTCTATCCCCTTATACATTTTTACTATCTGTGAGCTGTTTTTACCTGGGAGCCCCAGTTCTTCATCTCCGTTGATCAATCCGTTATGTGACGCTTTGAACTGCGTAACAGCAATATCAAGCTCCCTGTGATAACGTATAAAATCCTTTTCATCAGTTCTGTAGTATAGTCCAAGTATAGCCTTGCTTATCCTCTGGCTGAGCATACGCTGCCGTCCTGCCAGGTTTATCACCCGAGCATCATCCTCATTGGACCGCATGGCAAACTGCACTATTCCATGGCTTAAAACAAACATTATCACAATAATTCCAAGTGCCAGCATATGCCACTTTTTAAGCTTGTCGGCTGTCTCTGTGCTGTTTCTGTGCTCCGACACTTCATGTCACCCCCCATAACTTCCTTCAATGGATCGTTTATGAAAAAACGGATAGTATCATCAATATTTCATAGTAAAAAAGTACAAGGAAGTATTCCTTATACTTTTTCCATTGCATATATTGTATTCTAAATAATGACATTTTTCCACATTATTTTTCTATACTCTTATACTCATCAATCAGAGTCTGTATTTTTACGTTGCACCTTCGGCCTCCGCAGGAGCCTTTTCCGGCTCCGGTAGCCTTCTGAACAGCTTCCAGAGACATAGCCCCATCAACGATGGCCTTTCTTATGCTTGCTCTGGTAATACCCTTACATATACACACCTTTGTAAGCTTATCCATGATCTCGTCATTAATACTCCTATCAGTATCATCCATTCCGCACATCCTCCTATAAAAATCTTTTGAGTGCCGTGACCACAGCCTCTTCCTCACCACAATCCATGTATCCAACTGTAATGGAAGGCTTGGTCCTGCCATGAAAATCACTGCCGCAGGTCACAAACAGCTTGTGCTCCGCTGCAAAGCTCCCATACCAAGCTACTTGCGTATCACTGTGATAGCTGCTGTAAGCTTCAATACCTTTTATACCGCAGGATACAATTGCTTCCAGCTTCGCAGCATCCTCTCCGACATTGTTTCCCGGATGAGCCAGAACAGGAACTCCTCCGGTCTCTTTTATAACCGCTACTGCATCCTGAAGGCTTATAAACCTTACTTCGGCATAGGCCGGTTTCCCCTGTTCACAGTAATCCCAGTAAAAATTGACATATGGATCAGAGCTTCTGGTGCCTCCCTCATAGTATGGCTTGAGAAGTGGATTCTCATGGCCGCTGTCGAATCTCATCGCCGCCTCTGCAAGCATCTCACCGGTAATAACGCCATTTTGTGAAAGAGAATCTGCAAACTGCTCCGAAAAATCCATACCCATCTGACGAACCAAGCTCTTGCGTTTTTTTGAGGCTTCCCGCTCCTGATTCAGGATATCATCATGCAGTTCTTTAAATATTGCGCTGCTATGATCAATCCCATAACCCAGAACATGCAGGTTGCAGCCGTCAAAGCTGCAGTCCAGCTCCACTGCAGGTATCAGCTCAATATTTCTATCCTTACAATAGATCATTGCCGGCTCTATCCCGGAGGTGCAATTATGGTCTGCTATAGAAATATATCTTAGTTTTTTTCCAAGACACAGATCGACTAAACCTTCAGGTGTATATTCTCCGTCATCGCTAAAGCAAGAATGCATGTGCAGATCAATAATACTCATATTCATACCTCCTTTTTAGTCCGAAGTCCGCTCATGTATGGTATTGCATCGTTGTATTGCAGCAGCCACGCTTCGTCGCATATACCTTTATTGACATAGGATAGCATATAAGTTATACTGATATCAATACTTAATAAAACTATTTTAATAAGTCTTTTAATAAGGATGTGTTAACATGGAATACATTGGCGGAAATGCTCCGGTAATAAGAAAGATAAATACCAATATAGTCCGTAAGGCTCTTAAGTCAAAGGGACCTTCCACAAAGCAGCAGCTTGCCAGGGATACCGGTTTGAGCCTCATGACAGTGGGAACTGTACTGCAATATCTTATGAACCAGCAGGAAGTTATTGAGTCGGAATTATCTCCATCGGGCGGCGGAAGGCCTGCACGAAAATACTGCTATAATTATGGTTTCGCTCATGGCCTTGTATTATTCCCTTATGAGAAGGACAAGGAAATAATCATCAGAAGCGCCATAGTCGACCTTTCAGGCCTGGTAGTGAATTGTGTGGATACCACAGTAGAAGTGATCGATCTGATAACCTTTGAAGGGATAATCGGTACAATGATAGCATCCTATCCTACCATTAAGGCCATAGGCTTTGGCTTCCCAGGTTATGATGAGGGTGGGGAGATAAGGATGTCGGACTATAAAAAGCTTGTGGGAACCTCTTTAAACAGGCATTTCAGGGAGCTTTTCAAGGTGCCTGTGATCATGGAGAATGATGTCAATGCAGCAGCCATTGGATTCAACAGCAGAATCAGGCTTAACGGAGAAGAAGTGCTTATCTACTTGTACTTCCCCGATCGTCATCCTCCCGGAGCAGGTATATTTATAAACGGTAGGCTACTGAAGGGAAAAGACAGATTTGCAGGTGAAATCGCTGTAATACCGCTGGACGTAGCTTGGAACGAATCACTGTATTCCTCCTTCGATGCTTTTAATGATGCAGCAGCAAGGCTCGTGACGACCCTATGCGGTGTCCTTAATCCCGACAGGATCATACTGAATGGAAGTTTCTTGAACGAAGCTCATAGAACTGCCATATTACAACACTGCAGCCAAGCGCTTCCCTTTCATGTACTTCCGGTCATACAGCTTTCTGATGACTTTACTGCCGATTACCAGGCAGGGCTTATTGTTCAGACACTGGACTTACTGGAGCCTGCTATAAGTATTGCAAAAATATCCCCCCAGGAGGTATAGCCAAGTGGCAACATTTTTCTTGCTGATCATTTATCTGGCTTTCATAAGCCTTGGTCTCCCGGATTCACTTCTGGGCGTCGCGTGGCCGCTCATGCGGTCTGAATATGGTTCTCCCTTTGAGGCTGCGGGCCTGGTCTCGATGTTTACAGCCGGAGGCACCATAGTGTCAAGCCTTGCCAGCGGTGCTGTGCACAAGCGCTTAAGCACCGGAAAGATAACCCTTATCAGCTGTCTGATGACAGCCTCTTCTCTTTTGGGCTTCGCATACTCCCAGTCCTTTGCCTGGCTGCTTCTGCTCGCTGTCCCCCTTGGACTCGGAGGAGGGTCAGTGGATGCGGCACTAAACAACTATGTAGCCAACCATTATAAAGCCCACCATATGAGCTGGCTGCACTGCTTCTGGGGAATAGGTGCAACATTGGGGCCTTTCATTATGTCCAGGTATATATCAGGACAAAATTCCTGGAGAAGCGGCTATTTTACTGTTTCCATGATACAGTTCACATTGGCTGCACTCATCCTTCTTGCACTTCCTCTATGGACTCGTTTGACAAAGGAAGAACATAGCAGCACAGAAGGTCATGAGGTGGTCGGAGTAATAGCAGGTGCAGAAAAGGCAGATCCATTGAAAATAAGAGGGGTCAAGCTTTCCCTCGCAGCTTTCCTCTTTTACTGCGGAGTAGAAGCAACTATGGGCTTGTGGGGGAGCAGCTTCCTTGTCGGCATCAAGGCTCTGCCTGCTGCCACAGCTGCACAGTGGGTTTCATTGTATTATCTTGGAATCACTTTTGGACGTTTGCTGACCGGCTTTATAACCATGAAGCTCAGCAACAGGCAGCTGATACGTGCAGGTCAAACCATTGCACTGGCAGGTGTGTCACTGCTTCTGTTCCCTCTCCCTGATTATTTCTCAATGCTTGGCTTTATTCTGGTGGGATTGGGCTGTGCGCCGATTTTCCCATGCATGCTCCATGAAACGCCTGCACGTTTCGGTAAGGCCGGCTCACAGGCAATCATGGGTTACCAGATGGCACTGGCCTACACTGGAGGTACCTTCCTACCGCCGATACTGGGCCTTGTCGCCGCACGTACCACCATAGGACTGCTTCCGGTCTTTGTCCTGTTCTATATACTGATAATGCTTATTTGCTCTGAGCGGATCAATAGGCTGAGCAAAGCCTAGCAGAATATAGGAAGAGTGCGACACAAGGGTTGCGGGTTACGCGTTTCGCGTTGCGCGTGGAACGGTTATAGCCCGCCTTCGAAGCAAAGATCCTAATCTTCGAAGCCCATCCAAAGACGTTCCACGCGCAACGCGTAACACGCAACTCGAAACGGATATGTCACATCATTCAACTATTGCACAACCGCCATTTCATTCAGATTGAAACTGCCCGGTTTTCCCCATTAGATAAGCAAGCTTTATTATGGCTTGCTCTTCCGATGTCATTTCTCTGCTATACATTTTTTCAAACTGCATGATCAGTCCATCCATGTCCACTCTCGGCTTTCTCGCTGCCCTGGGCCGTCTTGCCTCCCTTTCCTCCTTGTATATTGAAGGTTTGATATTGCAGCTGTATATGCGTCTGAAAACCTCTGCCGTGTAAAAGGCATCATTCAGTGCATCATGAAAGCTGCCTTTGATTGGAATATCCAACAACTCTGCAGCATGCCTCAGCCCTGCATTTGTACCCTTGGGGCATTGCAGGTGTCTGGAGGCATACGCCTGGATATTGATGTATTCTCTTGGAATTATGGAGGTATCCAGCCTATGGTATCTGACATTCCTTATCAGCTCCTTTATGTCCACCATACCCCAGACACACAGCACACTGTCGTCGCCTATGAGCCGTGTGAACTCCCCGTATGCCTCCGCAAAGCTGACAGCACTATCCAACCCTTCAGCTGATATCCCGGTGATCTGCTCAACATATGGATGAAGCTGCGTATACAGCTTCGGCTTTATCAGCCTGTCAAAAGTCGATACCACCTGAAGCTGCTCATCAAGTACAAGGGCTCCTATCTGGATTATTTCAAAGGGGCACCTATAATTGACAGCACTTTTATCCCCTTCGTCATCCCAGAACTGATTGAATTCCAGATCAAACACTATATATTTCATCGGTTCTCTCCTTAGAGTTTTACTCTATCTATTGTACCATAAGACTGAAAAAATACCCCCATCAAGGCCGGCCTGCTGCATTGGTTTGTTAAAAATAAGTGCCTCTATGAAGGCAAGGTATAATAAGCTTGATTTTTGATATCATATACGATAAAATAAACTATAATTTTTAAAACTTGTAGAATCTCGTATAATCATGGAGATATGGTCCATAAGTATCTACCAGACTGCCGTAAATAGTCTGACTACGGGTATTGATAGGGATATATGCCTTTTTGCCTGTCATAAAGGTAATAATATCTGCTTTCCCAACCTGTAGAGAAGCTCTGCAGGTTTTTTGATTTTTTGATAATAATGAGAAATGAGGGATAGTGTGAAGCTATTAAAGGAGAAGATACTCAAGGAAGGACGTGTCCTGGAAGGAAACATATTGAAGGTTGACAGCTTCCTGAACCATCAGTTGGATATTGAGTTGCTCAATGAAATGGGGAAGGAATTCAAAAGAAGATTTCAGGATAAGGACATAACGAAAATACTGACTGTGGAAGCCTCTGGCATAGCAATAGCAGCCATTGCAGCGCAATACTTCAATGTGCCTGTAGTATTCGCCAAGAAAACCGAATCCAAGAATCTGGACAAGGAGGTTTATGAGGGCAGTGTCTACTCATATACCAAGGCTAAACACTACAAGATAATGGTTTCAAAAAGATATATCAGCAGTGAAGATAATATACTGATCATCGACGATTTCCTGGCCAACGGACAAGCGATCCTGGGGCTGAAGGAAATCATAGATGCTGCTTCTGCCAAGCTGGTGGGAGCAGGAGTTGTCATAGAAAAAGGCTTTCAGGAAGGTGGTCACATGCTGCGGGAGGCAGGTATCAATATAGAATCTTTGGCCATTATAGAATCCATGGGCAAGGATGGTATTAATTTCAGATAATCGTACTGCCGAAAAAGGCCAGCCCTTGTTGATCCTTGGGCTGACCTTTTATTTTTAATGCCGCTTTATTTACAATACCTCATACCTGATTATTTCCCCATACTTACCTTCGCAAGGCTTGCCGTCCCTTACCGTGATTCTGCCGTTAAGCACAACATGCTCTATGCCAATCGGGGGCAGTGTTGAATTTTTATAGTCTTCGTAGCCCTCTATTCTTTTGAAATCAAATATTGTTATGTCAGCAGACTTCCCCTGGGATATCTCGCCCCTATCCTTCATCCCAAGTATCCTTGCCGGCAAAGCCGTACACTTCCTGATTGCCTCCTCCAGGCTCAGTGCTTTCTTTTCTCTGACATATTTACCTAAAAACAGCGGATAATTTCCATAGAGCCGAGGGTGCGGAACCCCTGCAGGAATGCTGTCTGAGCCTATCATCTGCAGCGGATGCTTTATCAGCTTCACAGTGTCCTCCTCTGAAAATACATTAAGAGTGACTATCCCGACGCCGGTCTGTTCTTCAAGCAGCAGTCCTGCAACAAAATCTACAGCATGCATACCCAGTTCCCTGGCTATATTGCCTACAGTATTTCCTATATATACACGGTTTTTTTCTGTTTTTACAGAGGTTATGAGTATACTATCCCAACCGTTTATCGCACTGTAATTATCCCAGCCCTTATACCGGAGCTCCTTGTTTTCCAGCTCAGCTTTCACTTTATCAAGCATTACCCTGTCACTTAAGCCTGCTGTCAGCCCCTCGCTGCCTTTGCCGGTAAGCCAGGGAGGCAGGAGCTGTGTCAGCAATGTACTTCCCGAAAGGTACAGATGCTCGTCAAAGGTTATGTCTACCCTCATCCTAGCGGCATCTTCAACCTTCTCCAGCAGCATATCAGCACTGCAGCCCAGCTCTCTGGATGCATAGGATCTCATATGTGAGATATGCAGCCTTGCTCCAGAGCTTTTGGCAATGGCAATGATCTCATCCATGGCATCTAACATAGAGCTGTCGTGATTTCTTAGATGCACCATCACTATACCTTCATGCTTCCTGATCACTCTGCAAAGCTCTGTCAGTTCTTCCCTAGAGCTGAATATTGCCGGCATGTACTGGAGTCCCAGGGACATCCCAAAGGCGCCTGATTCCATTGCTTCATCAACTATCCTGTACATTTTCTCAAGCTCATTGCTGCCCGGTGCCCTGTTGTCGAAGCCCATCACATGTGTCCTGACGGCTCCGTGAGATATGAGAGCCGCATAATTATTCTTCAAGCCACCGGTGCATATATCCTCATAATACTTGTTAAGACTGCCAAAATCCCAGTAGATGCCCGGATCGCCCACAACACCCCTGGTGTAGTTCTTCCACACCATGCTCTCAGATTCAATGCATGGAACCACCCCAAGTCCGCACTGGCCTATCAGTTCTGTAGTGACGCCCTGCAGCAGCTTCAGATTACCTATGCTTTCCCTCATAAACGGTACCAAGTCGTTATGACTGTGCACATCTATGAAGCCCGGGCACACTATCAGTCCTTCCGCATCAATCACTTCTTCAGCATCCAGATCAATGTCATTGCCAATAGCTATGATTTTCCCGGAATTTATCGCAACCTCGGCCTTATAGGAAGATTGGCCTGTCCCATCAACAATCAGTCCGTTTTTTATCAGAAGATCTATCAATTCAAACACTCCCTGCCATAGCATGAATATTAAGTACAATTAAATCTTATCACAAAGCTGGAAGCCGTCAACGGCAACCAGCTATTTTTGGTAAGCACCAGTGGTTTTTTATCATGTCCCGCAAAAAGTCCTGTAACGGCAGGATGACGGTTCAGGCAGTTTGGAATACTCCTCTTGTTCTGGAGTATATCCATAGGGATCTGAAAGCACATGTAGAAGCTTTTCCACTGCACCGTAGTCCCCCTGCTTCACCGCTGCTTCAAGTGCTGCTTCCACCCTGTGGTTGCGGGGGATAACCGCTGGATTGCTGTTCCGCATCAACCGGTATGCTTCGGGCTTCTCCTGTTGTCTGCCCAGTCTCTCCTGCCATTGCTTATACCACGCCTCAAATTCCTCTTTCCCATAAAGTGCTGTATCCGCCGGCCGTTCAAGTGATAATGCCTTGAAGGTATTGGTATAGTCGGCTCTATACTTTTGCATGATACCGAGCAGTACCTCAGCCAGATCCCTATCCCCCTGCTCCCGATTGCCCAAGCCTAATTTTGCCCTCATTCCATCCAGCCAGTTATTTTCGTAAAGCTCTGCAAACTCAGAGATTGCCTCCTTGGCAATTGCAAAAGCATATTCCTTATCGTCATGCAGAAGCGGCAGCAGGGTCACTGCAAGCCTTTCAAGATTCCACCCGGCAATGCCCGGTTGATTTCCATAGGCATAGCGCCCATGTACGTCAATGGAGCTGAATACCGTATCCGGAT
>CAZNMO010000165.1:0-10422 GCA_964574195.1 uncultured Clostridiaceae bacterium
AGAATGTTATCCTGGAGACCCTGAATGCAAATGGGATAAACATATCGAAGCTTAGTGCCGTAGTCGGCAGGGGCGGGCTTCTGAGACCCATGGAAGGTGGGACCTACAGGGTAAATAAGAGAATGCTTGAGGATCTGAGGGGCAATGTTATGGGACAGCATGCTTCAAACCTCGGAGGGATAATTGCTGATGAAATAGCATCACAGCTTGGAATACCGGCTTTCATAGTTGATCCGGTAGTAGTTGATGAAATGGAAGAGATCGCACGATTCTCAGGCATGCCTGAAATAAAGAGAATAAGCATATGGCATGCATTGAACCAGAAGGCTGTTGCAAGAAGAGCGGCAGCTGACCTGGGCAAGAAATATGAAGACATAAACCTTATAATAGCACATCTTGGTGGTGGGATCTCAGTAGGGGCTCATAAGAATGGCAGGACTATAGATGTAAACAATGCGCTGAACGGTGAAGGGCCTTTCTCCCCTGAAAGGACCGGAAGCTTGCCGGTAAGCGGACTTGTGAAGCTCTGCTATTCTGGCAAATACACCATAGAGCAGTTGAACAAGCTTATCGCCGGCAAAGGAGGCCTTGTTGCATATCTGGGCACCAATGACGGCAGGGAAGTAGTAAAGATGATAGAAGCCGGAGACAAGAATGCAGAACTTGTCTACAAGGCAATGGCTTATCAGGTAGGCACGGAGATCGGAGCCTGTGCAGCGGTCCTGGAAGGCACGGTAGATGCAATATGCCTGACCGGAGGTCTTGCATATGATAAGCTGCTGGTAGGCTGGATAAAGGAAATGGTACAGTTCATAGGAGATGTCAGGATATATCCCGGCGAGGATGAAATGATCGCCCTGGCTGAAGGTGGTTTGAGAGTGCTCCGCGGTGAAGAAACAGCCAGGGAATATAAATAAGCGCAGAAAAAAGCCTTCACCTTGAGGGGAAGGTGGTGCGTAGCACCGGATGAGGTGAAATCATGTTCAATGAAAAAAGAGTCAGAATAATAACTGGACATTATGGAAGCGGAAAGACGGAGTTCGCCGTCAACTATACCTTTGGACTTGCCCGGACAGGCGAGAAGACCTCAATAGTAGATCTGGACATAGTGAATCCGTATTTCCGTTCAAGGGAAATAGAGCCTTACTTTACTGAGCAAGGGATCCGGGTAATAGCGTCTTCAATAAAAGGCAGATCAGGAGATATTCCTGCGCTTTCACCGGAGATTTTCTCAGTGCTCCAGGATACCTCCTATCAGGTTGTCCTTGATGTAGGTGGAGACAAGGTTGGGGCAAGGGCTTTGGCCAGATACCATGAGTATTTTGACAAGGAAGAGTATGACATGCTTTTTGTGCTGAATGCCAACAGGCATCAGACCAATACGGTGGATGGTGCTATAACCTATCTTCGAGCCGTTGAGGAAAGCTCAAGACAGAAAGTCACAGCACTGGTCAACAATACTCATCTCTGCAGGAATACAACCATTGAGGATATAATGAAGGGCCAGAAGCTTTGTGAGGATGTCTCCAAGGTTCTGGGATTGCCAATTAAGTACGTAGCTGTGGAGAGACAGTTTGTTGAAATGCTTCCAAAAGGTATTCAGGGAGAGATTTTTCCCATGGATATATATATGAAAAAGCCCTGGGAGGACTAGAACAGCTTCAAAGTATACAAATTCATATAAGTTTAAGGAGGGTAAGTAATGGCTAAGGTAACTTTCGATGAGAACAGATGCAAAGGCTGTGAACTTTGCACCACAGTATGTCCTGTGAAAATTGTTGTTATGGATAAGGACAAGATCAATGTCAAGGGTTATCATCCTGCAACAGTTAAGGAAATGGACAAGTGCACAGGCTGTGCTTCATGTGCAAGAATGTGTCCTGATGTCGTGATTACTGTAGAAAGATAAAAAGGGGAGGTAGAAGCTTAATGGCTAAGGAATTATGGAAGGGTAACGAGGCTGTAGCTGAAGCTGCGATCAAGGCAGGCTGCAGGTTTTTCTTCGGCTATCCGATAACACCACAGAATGAGATACCTGAGTATATGGCTATGAAAATGCCCCAGATTGGCGGGTGCTTCCTTCAGGCAGAGTCAGAAGTGGCAGCCATCAATATGGTTTATGGAGCAGCAGGTGCAGGAGCTAGGGTAATGACATCCTCATCCAGCCCAGGAATAAGCTTGAAGCAGGAAGGTATAACATATATTGCGGGAGCTGAGCTTCCCTGCGTAGTCGTAAATATGGTAAGAGGGGGCCCAGGGCTCGGAGGTATCCAGCCTGCACAGTCCGACTATTTCCAGTCCTGCAAGGGCGGTGGACATGGGGACTACAGACTGGTAGTTCTTGCACCCTCATCAGTGCAGGAAGCAGTCGATCTGACACAGGAAGCTTTTGATATAGCTGATCAGTACAGGAATCCGGTCCTTATACTGGGAGACGGTATGATAGGCCAGATGATGGAGCCTGTTGAATTCAAGGAAGTAAAGAAGAGAAAGCTGACTGAAAAATCATGGGCAACAGTTGGAACCAATAACTCCAGAAAGCCTAATATAATCAATTCGTTGTTCATAGAAGCAGCAGATTGTGAAGAGCATAATATCCACTTGTTTGAGAAATATGCAGAGATAGAGAAGAATGAAGTGCAGGTCGAGACCTACAATATGGAAGGTGCAGAATTGGTATTCGTGGCATATGGAACAACTGCCAGAATAGTTAAAAATGCGATAAACTCACTTGCTAAGGAAGGTATAAAAGCAGGACTGATAAGGCCTATTACTCTTTGGCCATACCCAAGCAAGACAATAGAAGAAGCAGCAGCTCAAGCCAATGTAAAAATGTTCCTTTCGGTTGAAATGAGCATGGGACAGATGGTTGAAGATGTGAGACTGGCTGTTAACGGAAAGAAGCCTGTTCACTTCTACGGAAGAACCGGCGGCATGTTCCCGACTCCCAAGGCTATTGCTGAAGAGGCCAAGAAGATATTAGGGGGTGCAAAATAATGGCAGTTGTATTTGAAAAGACAAAAGGTCTTACTGACAAGCCTTTTCACTATTGTCCCGGCTGCACTCATGGGATAATTCACAGGCTTGTGGCAGAAGTAATGGAGGAGCTGAACCTCCTTGACAAAGCTGTTGGAGTGGCTCCTGTCGGCTGTGCGGTTTTCGCATATGACTATTTCAACTGTGATATGCAGGAAGCTGCCCATGGTAGAGCTCCGGCAGTTGCAACAGGTATAAAGAGAGTACATCCTGATTCCGCGGTATTCACCTACCAGGGAGACGGAGATCTTGCTTCAATAGGAACAGCTGAAATTGTCCATGCGGCAATGAGAGGCGAGAAGATAACGACCATATTCGTCAACAATGCCATATACGGAATGACAGGCGGCCAGATGGCTCCTACTACACTTGTAGGCCAGAAGGCGACTACAGCTCCATATGGAAGAGATGAGAACCATGCAGGTATGCCTTTGAGAGTGAGTGAGATGCTCGCTACCATTCCTAAGGCAGTATTTGTTGAAAGAGTTGCAGTACATGATGTAAAACATATAATCCAGGCAAAGAAAGCCATAAAGAAGGCTTTCCAGACTCAAATGGAGGGCAAAGGCTTCACACTGGTAGAAGTACTTTCAACCTGCCCGACCAACTGGGGCAAAACTCCTGTGGAAGCATTGAAATGGCTTGAAGAGAACATGATTCCTTACTTCCCGCTCGGGAACTTCAGAAATACTGAGGAGGTGAAATAATGACACATGAAATTATAATGGCAGGCTTTGGTGGTCAGGGAGTTATGGCCATGGGATCTGAGGAACCTATTGGAGCACCTATAGTTACTGAAGCTACAGCAGCTATAGTAATGAACAGGCCTTCCCTTGACAAGTTTGAGGAGGATGTAATTCCCGGTGGTACACTGTTGATCAACAGCTCCTTGATAGACAAGAAAGCAACAAGGAAGGATATCAACGTATACTACATCCCGGCTAATGATATTGCAAATGAGCTGGGAGTGGGCAAAATAGCAAATATAGTTATGCTTGGTGCATACCTTAAGGTATCAGGCGCCGCAACAGAAGAATCGATAATGGAGATCATCACTGAGATATTCAGCGGGAAAAAGGCCAGCGTCATTCCCGTGAACAAGGAAGCACTTTTAAGAGGAGCAGCTTGCATAAAATAATTTTATAAAAACCATCCCGGGCCTAATAAGGCCACCATCTTCCATCTCCTTCTGGGATGGTTTTTTTTTATTTTTGTGATGTAATTTTCTCCTGAACACCCTCATATATTGCAGTAATGCTTGCACATAGGAGGGGGAGGAATGGACTCACTTGCCAATACAAAGGCGTTTTTGAGGGCGATAGAAGATACAGCCAGGCTGAATGGCGGAAAGCTGATCAGCAGACTATGGCTTAAAACCGGTCCCGGCATGTGCTTTAATGATGATACCTGGGACTATATGGAAGCTATATTGAGGGGAACTGCAGCGAGAGATGCCAAAATATTCGTAAGCAGTGGAAATACTGCGGCAAGATGCTGCTGCTGTGGATTGGTTTATGGCAGTGAAAAGCAGGTGGGTTGCCCGGCGTGTGGGGGGATAGCTGAAAGGATATCCTTAAGCCGGAGCTTTATAATTGACCGGGTAGAAATCAAAATATAAGAATGCCTGGTAATAACCAGGCATTCTTATATAACAACATGAAGTGCTATTATTCGTAAGAAGCCTCTGTATTTTTGGGTTTCCTCACAAGATAAATGCCATAGGCAAGCGTAGCTAGGGCTGTTAGCCATGGAATCACGATGCCTAGGATGTGCGGTGCACGTGAATATACAATGGTGTCCTCAAATATCATTTTAAAGGCTGTATGAGCAAGTACAGCGCCTCCTATATATATCGCTATTCTATATTTCTTCATAAGGTTGGAAACAAACTGGCTGCCGAAGAACAGTACGGGTATATTCAAGGCTATTCCAAATACTATCAGCCAAAGGTGACCGTCTGCTGCACCTGCAATTGCCAATACGTTATCAAGACTCATGCTGACATCTGCAATGATAATGATACCGACTGCCTCCCAGAATTTGCTGGCCTGCTTTACATTTGTGACTCCCTCATCCTCTTCCGCAGGTTTGATAAAATCCCAGGTTATTTTTACAAGCAGTAAGCCGCCTATCAGCTTTATCGGAAAACTGCTTATATTAAGCAGCAGTGTCATAAAGCAGGCGAACAATATTCTAAGCCCGATCGCACCGGAAATACCATATATCGTTGCTTTCCTAGCGTATTCGGCTGGAAGGTTTTTTGTTGCCAAAGCTATTATTCCAATATTGTCAGCGCAAAGTGTAAGGTCAAGGATAGTGATCTGCAGTGCTCCAATAAGAAATACCAGAATATTCTCCATTCACATTACCCCCATTTCAATTAAGTCCATTATTTTTGTCTATGAAGATAATGCATGAAATCCTGCAGTATCCCGATACACAAATGCAATATATCCTGCAATATCGCATGGATTCATTTTACCATAACAGGAGAATAAGGTGTAATGCATTTATGCGCAGAAAAAGGCGAAAAAAGACGATATTAAAGTCAATTAACGGATAGAAGCAAAATGCTGCATTGGTTGCGTAGAATCCTTCGTTTTAAGTGGCTTTCCACATGTTCTCAAATTACTTTCTATAGTTACAGGTTAATTTTTTCACAACCCTATACAACCTCTGAAGGCGGGGGTATAATGATTGATGAATTTGCATACAAAATGCACAAGAGGGTGAGGAACTAAAATGGAGTACTTGGTATTTTTGATTGTCTTTCCTCTGCTGATATCGATTCCAATGCTTTTCATAAAAGGTGAAGCATTGAGAAATGTTATAGTGAAGACATCAGGCATTCTTATACTTACAGCTTCTGTCTTCATGTTTTCAGCCAATACTCGGGAAAGTGTAACCTATCACTATTTTGACGGAAAAATGATAAGTGAACTAATGTTTTATGCAGAGCTGGCTTTGGGGGCGCTTATATTTTATATCGGCGTCCGGAACAAGCGGTACCTGGTTTCAGCACTGGTAACAGTTCAGGTATTGCTGACGATTTATTATGAAGCTGCAAGCGAAGCTCATACTACTATCGGCAATTATTTTTTTGTGGACAAGTTCTCAATTATTATGGTTCTGGTGGTGGGCATAATAGGTAGCCTTATCTGCATATATGCACTTGGCTATATGAAGGATTTTCACCACCACCACGCAGAGATCAAGGACAATAGGAGAATGTTTTTCTTCATAATATTTATCTTTCTTTCTGCAATGTTTGGAATTGTATTGTCCAACAATCTCATGTGGATGTTCTTCTTCTGGGAGATCACGACACTAGCCTCGTTCCTGCTCATAGGCTATACCAGGACAGAAGAGGCTGTTAACAATTCCTTCAGGGCACTGATATTGAATCTACTGGGAGGACTAGCTTTTATCTCAGCTATTATTTATCTTTCATACAAGGGAGAATCCATTGAGCTAAGCAGCCTACTGTCTTCCAGCCATGCAGCTTATGCTATAGTACCGGCTGCACTCCTTGCTGTTGCAGGACTGACAAAATCAGCGCAAATGCCATTCTCAACCTGGCTGCTTGGCGCCATGGTCGCTCCAACACCGGTATCAGCACTGCTGCATTCCAGTACCATGGTAAAAGCCGGTGTTTATATAATAATCAGGGTAGCTCCGATTATATCGGGAACTGTAGTGGGATTCATTGTAACGCTGGTCGGAGGTATTACGTTCCTCCTGGGCTCCTGTATAGCAGTATCCCAGAGTAATGCCAAGAAGCTGCTTGCTTATTCGACCATAGCAAATCTTGGCTTGATTGTAGCCTGCGGCGGAATAGGAACCTACGAATCCATCTGGGCCGCAACCTTATTGGTTATATTCCATGCGACTGCGAAATCACTGCTTTTCCTCTGCGTGGGAACTGTAGAGCACGGCATAGGCAGCAGAGATATAGAAGATATGGATGGACTCCTGAAGACTATGCCAAGGATGGCTGTAATGCTGGTAATTGGTATAGCAGGTATGTTCGTTGCTCCATTTGGAATGCTCATAAGCAAATGGGCAGCACTAAAGGCTTTTATAGATTTTAATCCGATAATGGCAATACTGTTGGCCTTTGGAAGCGCTCCCACACTGTTCTTCTGGACAAAATGGCTTGGAAAGCTGATAACAATAATCGAAGGAAAAGGAAATATAGAAAGCAAAGTCAACAAGGGCGAGTGGATACCGCTTTATATGCTGGCATTTCTGACGGTACTTGTTTGTGCGATATTCCCTTTGATATCCCTCTCACTGATAGAGCCATATCTGCGTTCTGCTTATGGAATTGCAATGAGCCTGGGTAGGGGTAACATCGTAATAATGCTGATAATGCTGGGCTTAGTAATGCTCCTGCCTATAAGGATGCTGATACCGAGGAAAGAGCTGAAACATACAAGCGCGTATATGAGCGGTACAAATGTTTCAGACAGCACCAGGTTCCAAGGTTCAATGGGCAAGGAACTGGAGCTTCAGATCCGCAATTACTACCTGGAAGACTGGTTCAATGAGAAGAAGCTTTTGAATGCAGGTACTTTCATATGTATCGCAATGTTGCTTATGATCCTGGAGGTGATTTTCATATGAAGCA
The DNA here is from genome assembly GCA_964574195.1 of uncultured Clostridiaceae bacterium. Lineage (GTDB taxonomy): Bacteria > Bacillota > Clostridia > Lutisporales > Lutisporaceae > BRH-c25. The sequence goes on from CAZNMO010000165.1 coordinate 7,667, forward strand.
GTTGGTTATAGTTCTTTTATATGTTTTGATTACTCCTGTCATAGGCTGTCTTCTGGCAGGTATAGACAGGAAACTGACCGCAAGGATGCAGGGAAGATTTGGACCTCCTTTAATGCAGCCCTTTTATGATGTCATGAAGCTGCTGCAGAAGGAAGAAATAGTAGTAAATAATTCGCAAAACTTCTATATATATAATTTTCTATTTTTCATAATTTTCACAGGAGCATTATTCTTCCTGGGAGATGACATGCTGCTGGTAATTTTTGCACTGACCCTTGCTAGTATTTTCTTTGTATTGGCAGCATATTCCACCAATTCTCCGTACAGCAGCATAGGAGCAGTAAGAGAGCTTATACAGATGATGGCTTATGAGCCCATGATGCTTATGGTTGCAATGGGAATGTACCTGGCAACCGGGACCTTTATAATCAGAGATATTGCAGCTTTTGAAGGGCCACTGATAATGTACCTCCCGGGTATATTTGCAGGCTTTCTGTTCATACTGACAATAAAGCTCAGAAAGTCCCCCTTTGATTTATCTATGTCCCATCATGCACATCAGGAGATAATAAAGGGTCTGACTACAGAATTCACCGGAAGAACACTGGCAGCCATAGAAGTGGCACATTGGTATGAAAATGTCTACCTTCTTGGCTTTGTCTACCTTTTCTTTGCAAATAATCCGGTCATAGGTGTAGCAGCCGCGCTGCTGGCATATTTTGCCGAGATCCTTATAGACAACTGCAGCGCAAGGTTCAAATGGCAGCTGGCCATGAAAAGTACCTGGCTGATCACTATGCTGGTAGGCTTGACAAATATTCTCGTCATTTACCTGCTCTAGTGCATAAATGATTTGCGACGAATGGACACTAATGTAGATTTGTTCCGCCGCAAAGAAACTCAATGTAACACAAATCTGTTTCAGCGGAGCTTAAACAGATTTTGTACAGTCAATAATTAAGTGCTTTGTCAGCGAGGCACAAACGAGGTGAAAGAAATGGCTTTTTTTAAAAAGTCACCATGGATAATTCATTACGATGGTACAAGCTGCAACGGATGCGATATCGAGGTGCTGGCATGTCTGACTCCGGTATATGATGTGGAGAGATTCGGCATCATAAATACAGGGAATCCAAAACATGCAGACATCCTTCTCATAACAGGCTCCATAAACGAGCAGAACAAACCTGTGGTATTGAACATATATGAGCAGATGCCTGATCCCAAGGTAGTAGTCGCAATTGGGATATGCGCCACCTCCGGCGGTATCTTCAAGGAGTGCTACAATGTAATGGGAGGAGTAGATATGCTTATCCCGGTGGATGTCTATGTTCCAGGCTGTGCTGCAAGACCTGAGTCAATAATAGACGGAGTTGTCAAAGGCTTGGCGATTCTTGAGGAAAAATATGATAAAATGAAGGAAAGGAAACGGTAGAAGGGGATAAATATGGGCGAAGAACAGAAAATCAAGACCATAGAGACAGATGAGCTGCTGAACAGAGTGGCGGAGCTCCACGAGCAGGGCTATCGGCTGGTACAGATGGGCTGTACAAGGCTTAAGTATTTTGAATTGAACTATTCCTTCGATAAGGACATGAAATTTGTGAACCTCAGGCTGAACATACTGCCCGGCTTTGAAGTCAACAGTATAACAAGCATTTATGAGGGCGCTTTCCTGTATGAAAACGAGATACATGATCTTTTTGGAGTGAAATTCAGACATATAAACATAGACTATAATGGTACACTTTATAAGACAGCAGTAAAAACACCCTTTGACAGTAACACGGATGAAAAGTAGGAAGGTGATATACCATGGCAAATAGAACAGTTATTCCATTCGGACCACAGCATCCGGTACTTCCGGAGCCAATACATCTTGACCTGGTGCTGGAGGATGAGAAGGTGGTGGAAGCCATACCTTCCATAGGCTACGTGCATAGGGGACTGGAAGCCCTAGTAAAGAAAAAGGATTTTATTGAATATACTTATGTAGCAGAGAGGATCTGCGGGATATGCAGCTTCATTCACGGTTTGGGTTATTGTCAGGCTGTGGAAGAAATAATGAAGATAGAGGTTCCAGAAAGAGCCTTATATCTCAGGACGATCTGGGCTGAATTTTCGAGGATCCACAGCCATATGCTGTGGCTGGGACTGCTGGCAGATGCCTTTGGCTTTGAGAGCCTCTTCATGCATTCCTGGCGCATCAGGGAGCGGATACTGGATATAATGGAGGAGACTACAGGCGGAAGGGTCATCTTTGGAGCCTGCAAAATCGGCGGAGTCAGAAGGGATATGGACTCCGACACTCTGAGTCGCATAAAGAGCCTGTTGCTGGACATAGAAAAAGAGACAAAGGAAATCACAGATGTCTTCCTGGTGGATTATACAGTGAAAAGCAGACTGGTCGGCATAGGAGTGCTTCCCAAGCAGGAGGCATATTCTCTGGGAGCTGTGGGACCGATGCTTAGAGGCAGTGGAGTTGCCCAAGACATGAGGAAACTGGGCTATGCGGCATACAACCATGTGGAATTCGAACCCATAGTGGAAACCGCCGGAGACAGCTATGCAAGATGTGTAGTAAGGATCCGTGAGATATACCAGTCTATGGATATAATAAGACAGTGCATTGGAAAGATCCCTTCGGGACCGGTGGACACAAAGGTTACCGGAAATCCTGACGGTGAGTTTTTTTCAAGGCTTGAGCAGCCTAGAGGGGAAGTAATATACTATGTCAAAGGCAATGGTACCAAATT
>CAZNMO010000166.1:0-10313 GCA_964574195.1 uncultured Clostridiaceae bacterium
AAAAAATATACACGAATCCTAAAAATTCAATATAATTTACAATAAAGCAACATAAAACAACATTTTGTATAATCTTGTCCTCCTTATTGAAATGTTTGCTATATTGTAATAGAATACTTTAACTCTACTAATCGCACCCATATTTTTTACAAATTACATAAAACTATAATGACGCTAAAACAAACTGAGTTCTCCACTATCTCTATTTATTTTTTCAGCCTTATTAACAGCCACTACAGTAATCAAAATCATGACTATCAAGCATGCTAACAGCTTGATTAATTCAAACCACACACTTGAAGTTTCTTGTGAAAATACTGAGCGCACAATATTCAAGCAATAGGTCAGTGGAAAAATGGCCCCTATTAGCTTTGCCCAGTATGGGAAGTTATTTATCGGAACTCTGACTCCGGAAAATAAAACCATCGGGTCATCAAATAAATTCATAAGGATGGAAGCATCCCTGGAAAATAAAAAGATTGCATTCATCATCCCACCCCATATGGTAGAAGATATAATAAGTACAATAAATACGCCGGGGAGTTGAATCAATGATAAAAAGCTAAATGCCCCACCATAGAACAAAATAAATAAACAGAAGCATAAGAACATCCATGTGTCTTGGAGCAATGCTCCAAGAGCTTTTCCATACATCATCATTAGCCTATTGGCAGGCGACAAAAAAGCAATTTCCAATGTGCCGCTTTGCCTCTCCAACCAGCCCAGCTGCCAAGCATTTTGAATCATCGACCAAAAACAAGTATATGCCATAAATCCAGTGCTTAAAAAAATCATCAAATCCTTACTGTCTGAAATACCCGACACACTTGCTTCGGATAATGAAAAGGGTTTGTATGTAAAATAAACCGTAAAAAAACCTAAAACTGGCCAAATCAGCAGTGAGAAATATACAAAATACGAATGAAAGCTGTTGTGGTGCTGCTTGATTATCTCAGCCTTAAGAACAAGCAAGCTATTTCGCATGGCTGGTTCCTCCATTCGCATCTCTATAATCCTTAATTATAGTAAGAAGCACCTCCTCAAGATTGGGTTCATTGTTGCTTATACTTATTATCGCTAGTCCTGACGAGTTTATCAAACTAATCACCTTCGGCCAATATGAAGAATCTCCAACTATCTTCAAAACTTCTGAGGAATTATCGTTATTTTCATAACTGATATTAACCTCTTCTTGGAAAGTAGAGCGTATCTTTTCTTTAAAATCATCAGAAAACTTGCTAACAGTAACTGACAGTTCCTGCTTAAAACTAAAAAGCTTTTTAAGCTGTTCCTTTGAACCCTCTGCTATAACAGTACCCTTGTCAATAACATAAATATAATCACAAAGCTCCTCTGCTTCTGATATGTAATGCGTTGTAAGCAGCAAGCCTTTGTTTTCTTTTTCGGCGAGATTGGCGATATATTGCCTCATTTCTTTAGCTATAATCACATCAAGGCCCAAGGTAGGTTCATCTAAAAATAAATAGCTTGGATCATTAATAAGGCCCCTTGCAATCTGCAATCTCTGCTTCATACCTTTTGAATAACGCTCTACGGGCATATCGGCAACGTCAGACAACCCCACCATTGATAATAGCTTCGTAATTCGCTCATTTAATTGTGAGCCTGAAATACCATAAAGTCTGCCAAAATAGGCCAGATTTTCTTTTGCTGTCAATCTCCAATAAAGATTGCGTTCTCCGCCAGTAATCATGTTAATTTTACTTTTTACGAGCACATGATTCTTTATGGCATTAACACCATCAATAAGCAAGCTTCCGGAGCTTGGCTCTATTATGGCTGAAAGTATACGGATAGTTGTAGTTTTGCCTGCTCCATTAATTCCGAGCAAACCAACAATCTTTCCCTTTGGGATTTTTAAGTTTATACCTTTTACCGCTTCTATTTTTTTAACTTTCTTCGGTTTCAGAAAACCCGTTTTTTCTTTTAAGACGTATGTTTTACAAAGATTTTCAGCAATCAACTGATCCATTACATAACTCCTTATCCAAAGATTTTTTCTAATAATGTTTTCTCTATTTCTCGATACCAAAGCATACCAATAGTAGCATAAATCACACATAAGACAACTATATGAAATACATCTGATAGGTTAGAGAATATGCTCTCTCCGTTTATTACTACTAATCTGAATAGGCGTATTGCCGGTGTCAATGGAAATATTTGTGCAACAGCTTGAATCCAACTTGGTAAATACTCTAAAGGAAATACCACACCGCATACAAGTGTCATTGTATTAAAAAGTGTATTTTGTGTGATATAAGTATCCCTTGTTTTCATCATAACTGATGATAAGAAAAGTCCCAGACAAAAAAAGCTGATGGTTGCCAAAATTATTGTGGCAATTGAATCTAAGGAGAAAACAGATACCACATGTGCTCCCAACAGCCATCCTACAATTAAAACAGCAGCAGCTTCAAGCAATGCTCTTGATGTCTGTTCAAATAAACAGCCAACAAAGTACCCACTTCTTGATGCAGGAGATAATAATAAAGGTTCAAGCGTACCCTCTCTTAATTCAGTCATGAGTGCTCTTCCCACATTCATAAGTGTTGCAACAGCTAAGACATTTAATACCGATCCTAATACAATATATGTCATGTAATCAGCCCCACTCGTATAGCTCAAAAACTCACTTGATAAATTTCCATTAGCAAAATAATAGAATATGAAATAAGGAAAAACAATCGTCGAGATACCGCCAACAACACGAGAAAAAATAAACGACCAAGGTAAAGCTCGTTTTATCCCTATTCTATTTTTAGTATATGTAGCAATGATGATGTTAAACATTTCCTATCCCCTTATTCACACTGTTATTAAACACATACATTGGATCGTTTTCTTCGTCAAGCATCTCATAGTTTTCTTTATTTAGCCAATGCTTTTTCCCTAAAAAGCCTAGTTCATAATTTAAGATATCCTGTATAAAAATAATAATGTTATAGCAAAAATCTTTTATTGTATCTTCTTCTATACTACTATAAAATTGAAGAACCTTATACTTTTCCAGATAATCTTTATTTCCATAGCCTTCATTTGTTAGAAATATTCTACTACTCCATTTCTCTACATTGAAATTTATATTTCCATTTTTAGCATTAAGTCCGGCTATTGCTTGATTAAGAGCATTTCGTCCGCAAAGTATGGCTCCAAAATAGTCACCTGCTTCATACAATGAAATACAATCATGAAGTTCTGCATCACTAATAGTTGAGAACTGTGGAATTGAATATCTAATAAAATCGCTGTTACAAATTTTGTTAACTATATCTTTAAACTTAGGTGAATAAACCTTTTCTCCGTGTTTAATTCGTAGTAGCATTTTAATGTTTTCTTTATCAATGTATTTATTTTGCTTGACCTTTTCAAGTAATTCAATAACCGTTGATATAGTCCAATATTCTATGTCAATACAAAGATATGCCATTCCTGTTATACCAAGCGATTTTTTATCAATTTCAGGCATTCTAATTCTATGATCTTTAAGAATTCTTCCATAATCAATTTCCGGATATTCTTCACATAAAACATAAACATCAAAGTCAGAAGACCAAGTTCCTAAACCTTCCATATGAGAGGTGTAAATGAAAACAGCCTCTCTATCTGTAGCATTAATTACTTCAAGAAGATTTTCATAAGTTATTCCTAATGAGTCTAATCTTTTTTGCAAATCCTTATTCATCTTTTCCTCCATCCTGCCATATTCAACGGCACAAAAAATTATTAAACTAGTAATCTACTTCAAAAATTCAATTGATCTAGCCTTATGTCTGACAATAGATTATAGAGTTGTCGTATATAGGCTTTTCAGAGCCACTATTAATTTGATAGTAAATTATCTTTTATCCAATTTGCTACCCCGCCAGCCTCATTTGATTTACATATTTCTGTTGCAATTTCCTTAATCGGTTTCAATGCATTTTCAACTACTATCCCTTTTCCGCATCCCTGTATCATATCAATATCATTATAGTCATCTCCAAATGATATAATGTTGTCTATGTCAACCTTATATATCTCAGAAAGAAATTTTATACCGTTAATTTTAGTTGCCTTTTTATTCATAATCATCCCTATTTTATTTTCGGACAATTGTATATATAATTCATCTGGCAGTAGTTTTTTATATCTTTCCATATCATCTATTGAAGAGACTTCAACTATAATCTTATCAGCTATCTTTTCCTCTAATTCTATGAAATTATCAGAATAAATATATTCATTACTTGGCCATAAACGTTCAGTTATGGTACATTTTGCAGTATTTATTCTTCTGATATCAGTATTTTGCTTGTAAAAGTAGTTCCATTTTCATAAAAATCAATTTGACCATCATATTTTTGAACTATCCTTCGAATACTGTTAATACCCAACCCATGATTTGACTTATCAGTTTTAACCGTCAACAAATTAGGATTATGCTGTAGTACGGAGTTTTCTATTGAATTGTTAACTTGGATTGATATATATCCCCTTTGCTTTTCTATAGTTAAGAATATCTCTTTTTCTCCTTTTATCTTTTCGCATGCTTCTATTGCATTGTCTAATAAATTTCCAAATAATATATTTATGTCAACAATATTAATTTTATTTCCCAGATCACAATTGATATTAAATGATGTTTTAATTCCTTTATCATTAGCTTCGTTAAATTTGTTGTTAATAATAGCATTAAGCATTTCATTCTCGGTAAAAACAAATTTTTTAGTGAAATCAATATTTTTAATAATAGCTAATATATAATTTAAGGCTCTATTGTAATCAAAATCCTCTATTAAAGCATATGCTCCTATTAATTGATTTTTCATATCATGCCGCATGGTTTGAATTTGTTTATATAAGTCCATTAATTCAATACTGTGCTTTTTCTGAAGCTCCATGTTATGCTTTAAAAGTTGATTTTCCAGATATATCTCATGATTTTTAATAGAAATCATAAAGGTATAGTAGAATATTATATTGATAATTATCAGGCATAATATTGATAGAGCCAGATAAAAAGTTACTCTCAAATCTCCATTATAAACAGCCGACTCGGTAATTGCTACCATAATAACAATAGTTAATAAATGGATCACAGTTACTAAAATCCATGAAGAGGAGGGAATATTTTTATTACTTATATACTTAAACCTCAGAATTATTCTTGATACGTAAAAGAATGCTATTTTGGATGAAATTAACATGACAAATCTATATATCCCAAATGTAGTAATCATTGAATCTACTTTAATATCAAAAATAAGGCTGAAAATAAATACGGAAAATCCGTTTACTAGTATTTGAATTACATTGATTGAAATGCAACTGGCAACTTTAATCAGCACCTTGCCGTTTAAAGCAAATAAGCCATATATAATCATTATAATTAGTGCAATGTAGCTTGGTATTTCTATTGATGTATCTATAAAATTAGCAGCAGTAACAACAATAAATAATAGGACAACAACTGAAATAAATACAACCGTATTTTTGCAATCGTTATACTTACTACCATTAAATTTTACTATGAAATCAACCATAATATATGCTTCAAAAATATTTACTGAAAGTTCAAATAACAGTATAAATATATTATACATTTTATTTTCACCTTAAGTATTCTAATAGGTTTTGTTGTACAAAGCTCTTTTTTGATCGGCTGATAGGTATTTCAACTTTGTCCTTTAATACAACAAAGTCACCTTTTATGCTATAAATATATTTTTTATTTACCAGGAATGCGTTATGTACGCGTATAAAACCGTAATTCCTCAATTCATCATCTTTTTTGTTTATACTGTCTCTAAATTTAAATTGCTTGTGATTAACTGTATATATTATAATATCATTTCTATTGCTTTCAATATACAGAATACTGTTAATATCTATTTGATATTCTTTACTTTCAATTTTAATGTTTAATTTATAGTCTTTTTCATCAAACAATTCGTAAATACTTATTATAGCTTCTGAAATTTCTTCGGCCAATTTGGATTTTCTTAAAAATCTAAATGGTCTTGCCTTTAAAGAATCAAACACAAGATCGTCTTTACTCGTAACAAATATAATTACAGTATTATCGCTTTGACATTTTATGTATGTTGCCGCATCTATTCCGTTGAATTTGGGCATATCTATATCTAAAAATATTACATCAAACCTATTTACGCAGTTAGAATCTATAAGACTGTGTGTATTGTTAAATGTCAACACTTCCAAGTCGCAAGATAATTTTTCGAAATTTCCTTTAATGATTTTAAAAAGTTTTTTTAATATCAATTCATCATCATCGCATATTGCAATTCTTAAATAAAGCATACCATACCCCCGAATTAATTGTTATAATTGTATTTCCCAATACATATTATTAGTTAATTATATCATGTTATTTAACGTGGAACAACCCTCTACCCTTATATTTATTGACTCAGGAATGAATGATGTTATCATGTTATATATTAATCATAATTTTAATAAAAAATTATAGCAAAACTATGTAGAGGTGCACATGGTTATATTTAACAGTCAGTATGAGTTTTTCAGATGCCCACAGGGAGCAATAAAGGAAGATGAAAAAATAGCGCTCAATATTTACATAAAGCGTTGTTTTCCATGCTCGCCATCAGTCATAATCGAAAAAAGAAATGATTATGACAAAAATCTCATCAGAAAAGTACCTCTAGAGTGGAAAAGCACGTTTAAAAACTACGATTTATACGGTGTAGAATTTATTATAGAGCAATGCGGCCATTACTTTTACAGCTTTGATTTTGGCCGAGAAACAAATTCTCCTAAGAATTTATATCAGCTGCTTGTATATAATAAAGACTATATAACTCCTGAATGGATTAAGGGAGGAATCATATATCACATCTTTGTTGACAGGTTTTTCAGAGATAAAATATACAGCAAAGATGATGATATATTAATCAGAGATGACTGGGGAGGAACACCAAACTTTCTCCCCGATAAAAACGATAAAATTAAAAATGATGATTTTTTCGGCGGAAATCTGGACGGCATAATTTTAAAGATTCCATATCTGCACAGCCTTGGTGTTACTGCCATATATCTTTCCCCCATATTTGAAGCCCATTCAAATCATAAATACGATGTTGGAAACTTTTTTAAAATTGATTCAATGTTCGGAGACGATGACAGCCTTAAGAATCTTTGCTGTGAAGCAAAAAAATACGGTATGCATGTGATACTTGATCTGGTTCTTAGCCATACCGGAGATGATTCTGTATATTTCAACAAATACGGCAGCTATGATTCAGTCGGTGCATATCAGAGCAAAAGCTCCCCTTACTTCGGCTGGTATAAATTCAACAGCTGGAATGAAGATTACAGCTGCTGGTGGAATATTAAAATACTGCCAACCATAAATAAGGAAGACAAAAACTACAGAAGCTTCATCATGGGAAATGACGGAGTTTTAAAGCACTATCTTAAAGAGGGTATAAAAGGTTACCGGCTTGATGTAGCTGACGAACTGCCGAACGATTTTCTCGACGAACTGCGAATATCAGTCAAATCATGCGATGAAGAAGCATTAATAATAGGTGAAGTATGGGAAGATGCTGCAGACAAATATGCTTATGGCAAGCTTAAAGAATATTTCCTGGGAAAACAGCTGGATTCAGTTACTAATTACCCTGTTCGTACAGCAATAATAGATTATATCAAAAACAAAGACTGCTCACTGCTGAATGACACCATGAATCTTATTTCTGAAAAATACCCAAAGGAAGCTCTGGACTGCATTATGAATATTCTGTCAACACATGACACAGCAAGAATTCTTACCGTGCTCGGAAGTGATGAATCACCAAAAAACAGAAATGAAATGTCTGCGTCTAAGCTTTCGTCAGATGAACTTGAGAAAGGAATACAAATGTTAAAAACAGCAGTTTTGATACAGATGACTCTGCCCGGAGTGCCCTGCATTTATTATGGTGATGAAGCCGGAACAGAAGGCTGGACCGATCCGTTCAACAGAACATGTTTTCCGTGGGGTCATGAAAACCAGGAAATCCTTAAATTTTACTTCTTCCTGACAAAGCTGAGGAAAAGCAGCAGATTGTTCATTGACGGAAAATACAGATGTTTGATTCATGATAAGGGTGTTTTTGTCTATGAAAGGTATGAGCTTGAGAAAAAAATAATCATAGCTGTAAATTTATCACTTGATGAAATATTTTTAAATTGCAATGATAATTTCACAAATTATGAAACTGGCAAATCAGTCGGTAAATTCAGTGTTGAGCCAAATAAATTCATCATATTGCAAAATTAATGCTAATTGATGTTTAAGATATCACAGGATGGATCATTTAAAATCCATCCTGTTGCTTTTTACAGCCATCTCTTTTAATTTCCCGGCGAGTTCGTCATCGAGCCTATTTTCAGTAATCCTGAACATCCAGTTTATGCCCAAGGTTGACGGCGTATTAATCCTCCCTTCAGAGTTTAAATTCAAAAAATCCTGAAGGGGTATCACGCATAAATCTGCTTTTGAAAAATACAGAGCTTCTATCATTTTTAATGTGACAAATTGTATATCGCTTATATTTTCATTTATGCCCAGGTATGACAAAATTATTTTTTTGTTCTGTTCATCGAGGCTTTCAAACCACCCTCGCAATGTATCATTATCGTGAATGCCCGTGTATGCTGCACAATTTCTCTCATAATTTTGCGGCAGATATGGATTTTTAGGATTGCCGTCAAATGCAAACTGCAAAACCTTCATACCAGGATAGCCAAGATGTTTTTTAAGATGTATTACACTGTCTGTTATAATTCCCAGGTCCTCCGCTATAATACTGACATTTTTAATTTTTCGGTTTACTGTATCAAAGAGCTCTTTGCCGTATGCTTCATACCATTTGCCGCTTTTTGCGTTTACCGAGCCAAAAGGCACTGCCCAGAACCGGTCAAATCCCCTGAAATGATCAATGCGAACAGCATCATAAAGCTTGAGAGACCATTCAATCCTTTCGGTCCACCATTGAAATGATGTTTTTCTCAAATGCTCCCAATTGTAGACAGGATTTCCCCAAAGCTGACCGTCATCGGAAAATGCATCCGGAGGTACACCGGCGACAAGAATGGGAGCTTTTTTTTCATCCATCATGAATACTCCGCTGTTTGCCCAAACATCCGAGCTGTCGAGCGACGGATAAATCGGCATGTCTCCTATTATTCGCACTCCTTTTTTATTTGCATAACACTTAAGACCATCGTACTGCCTGTAAAACATATACTGAAGAAATTCCCAGAACTTAATTTCATCCTTGCATTCGAGCTTTGCCAAAGCTATAGCTTTCCGTTCTCTCAGCCTCAACTCCTCACCCCACTCATGCCACGGGGCATTATTGTTTTTTATCTTGAGAGCCATGTAAAGAGAATATTCTTCGAGCCAAAACCGATTTTTGTTTCTGAAATCATCAAGCTCCGAATCATACATACTCTCTGCATTTCTGTATGATTTTCTCAGTATTGAAAACCTAAGTCTGAACTGCTTTTCATAATCTATGATGCTGTCTCTGAAATCCAGCATTTTGCAGTCAGAGTGCTTGATGAGTCCTTCTTCTATCAGCATATTAAGGTCAATATAATATGGATTTCCGGCATAAACAGAAAATGACTGATAAGGGGAATCACCGTATGAAACCGGGCCTATGGGAAGCATCTGCCAGTACCTGTGACCTGACTCATACAGAAAGTCAATAAATTTATGAGCATCAATTCCTAGAGTCCCTATTCCGTATCTTGAAGGAAGAGCACTTATGGGCAACAATATTCCGCAGCTTCTATCAAACATAAAAATCACTCCCGTTTAACAACAAATTGTAATCGTTTTCAATAAAAAGAGTTACTGAGCACCCCCTAACGTCAAAGGACGTCACGTCATGCAAAATCCTTGTTTTTTATATACTAGGAAGAGAACTTTCTTAGTATAAAAAATAGAGTAAATAATACATATTATTATTTACTCCTTTTCATCAGTTTATAAATATTTTTTCAGGACATCCACCTTGTCTAGCTTTTCCCAAGGAAGGTTCAGATCATCTCTCCCGAAGTGACCATATGCAGCTGTCTGCTGGTAAATAGGTCTTCTCAGATCCAGTTTTTCAATTATTGCTGCAGGTCTTAAGTCAAAGATCTCGCCTATCGCCTCTTCAATTTTTTCCTCCGAAATCTTGTTTGTGCCGAATGTGTCAACCATTATCGATACAGGCTTAGCAACACCGATTGCATACGCAAGCTCAACCTCACATTTATCAGCAAGCCCTGCTGCA
>CAZNMO010000167.1:0-1166 GCA_964574195.1 uncultured Clostridiaceae bacterium
CAAGTGGCAGGATATCTATGCAAATTCCGTGATGGCCGCCCTTTTTCAGGAGTTCATATAGCGGTCTGTCAAAGGCTGTTGTGCCGTTTTTATAAAGTCTGATTATATTCGAGCGCCCTCTGTCAAGTGGCGTTTGCAGGTAATATGGATCATCAAACCATTCCTTGTGTACCATCAGCTTATTAAAATCTTCGGCGGGCATTACAACATCAATATCATCGTCCCATATCAAAAAACCGCCTTCTCGCACTGCGCCAAGTAAAGTACCGTGCGAGGCGTACCATTTCAGGTTCTCACGTTCGCATATCCTGATAAAATGTTCAAGCAATTCAAGCTCTATTTCACGAAGTTTTTCAATCTTTCCCATTTGTAAGCTCCTCTATCGTCAATACATGACAATTCACTTTTTTGCGTAACTCTGCTGCTATTTCGCCTGCGCCCTTAACCGGTGTTACAACGATTGCATCCGGAGTATTTTCAGCCGATATTTTATCAACCGAATCGAACAGCGGAACACCACATACAAATGGCAACTGTTTATCAACAATGCAAGCAGGGTCTATATCCACCATTTCTAGAACATAGCGAAGCATTTTACCGCGTATGCCATAACCATAAATCGCAGGATGCTGAATACCCATTGATTGCAGCGAATTTACCGCAATGCACATTTTTTCGTATCTCACACGCTCTGCGATTCGTTCTGACTCGCGTTCCGTGTCACGCATTTTTGCTCTTTCTACAGCTCTAGCCAGCGGTTTTGTATTTATTGTATTAAATACGTACTCTCTAGTTTTCTCGTCAGCGAGTTCAGCTAAAGAATCCCACTTTTCCGTCAGATTATATCTTTCTTTTAAAGAATTCATCCAGACTTCCGTTTTCGGGTCCTTTTGGAAATGAGCAGAATATTTGAGCGCATAAATCGCCCTTACCAGTACCATATCAGGGTCAATATCTTCCCAATAGTATTCCTGGTCGAAGAATATCAGCTCGTCCTTTTCGGCATTGTAAAAGCAATTGGCCGGAACCAGCTCCCAGTAGCACCTGCCTTCTTTTGCCGACGCATTGATTGCATCACGTATACGGTCAAAATGAGCGAACAACATGTATTCATCCAACTCGCAGCTCAGTAATTTCCGAGTCCAATAATCCCACAGCGTCGGTAG
>CAZNMO010000167.1:1176-9243 GCA_964574195.1 uncultured Clostridiaceae bacterium
CGCCATCCATTCTTACCGGCAGCACATTTACACCAAGCCGCTTTAAATCATTATGATTCTCGGCTATCCTGCTCAAACTCTGTAATCCCTCACGAAATACCGACTGCTTACATGCAGTCCCATTGCTGTGAACTGTAGTAATAAATGCCTTTTCACGTTCACGGTACGCAGTTATCGCTGCAAAATCAACATCACAAGGTTCATCTTCATTGCAGACTCGTGCCTCCACCAAATAGGAATTACACAGAAACTCAAATGCGCCGCCGCGGATCACTTCTTTCCACAAACCACGCTCATCGAATTCTTTGGTATAATCGTCTTCGATATATACATGACCGCGATGATTCAGGAACTCATTTGGCAAAAAATTCTCCGAATATACCTCCCGGGTAAAATAGTGGTTTGTAAAGGGATAGTACCACTTTTGTCCACCAAATCCCGCTTGCTTTAGCCGGATTTCAAGCTCTTTCCTGCTTTCGCCGACACAGAATTGAAATGGTGAATCCGTCCTTGGATTGCGTTTGCCCGCGAAATATTGCAAACCATATGGATTCTCAAACGCCATCAGCAACCGCCCGTGTGGCTTCAGATACGAACGATATCTGGCAAGCAGCCCGGTTGTTATTTCTCCGGGATCGATACAAACAACATAGTCAAATTTATCGTTGCCGCCATACTCATTATAAAGAGCCATTACGCTGGCACACTTTTCAAGCAATAGCCGGGTCAATGCACCATCGCTCCGCTCCAAAACAGTCGAATCAGACGCAAATGGATACCAGTTGAGAATACCCTCGCGCATTGGCGATACTTTATAAAAGTTTTGAAGTTGTCGGTTTATTAGTGATGACATTTGATACTCCTATACCTGTTTTCTCTATTCAAATCATCGTTCATTTCGCGTCAGCTTTGAATTTTATAATATCATTCACAAAGACTGCATCTACGCCGTGCTCTTTTGCATAAGCAAAATCCTCTTCGCTGTCCACGGTCCATACGTGAACCCTTACGCCTCGCTTGTGACAATCCTCGATCAATCCCGGATAACGTATCTGCTGAACGCTGGGATGGAGCGCAGCAGCCCCTACTTTTTCGCACTGCTCGCCTGTTATGATGATTCCGCCGCCGCAGAGCAGCGCCGTTTTCGCTGTTGGGTCATATTCTTTCACCTTCTGGATGGAATAATGGTTAAAGGACGAGTATAAAACTTGCTCTGATAAACCATACTTGTTCACAATATCAATTGTCTTAAGCTCAAGCCCTGCGTAATAAACGATCCCCGTTTTTAGTTCAATATTTATCGACAAACCTGTCATGCCAAGCAGCTGCAGAACCTCGTCAAGCGTTGGAATTTCCATAAAATATGGTTCGGAAATACCCCTCTTGTTAAAGTTGATTTTCTTCAATTCCGAAAGAGTATAATCCTTAACAAGTCCCGTTCCGTTGCTGACCCGATCAATTTTCTCGTCGTGAATTACAACGACTTCTCCGTCTTTGGTCAATTGCACATCGAACTCTACACCATCTGCACCAAGTTGGATTGCTTTTTCAAAACTATAGATTGTATTCTCCGGAGCGTAATGATATGCTCCCCGATGTCCCCAGATTTCCATTACAACCACTCCGCCTTTCCATAGCTCACAACCCTGTCGTTTCCCGCGCCGAACCGTGTGAAATGTATTTTATGATTTTCTGTATCAATGGTCATAATATCGAAGCTTTCCTGTGACACATCGCCAAGCTTACGATGCGGCACAACCGCTCCCTCAGGCTTGTGCTCCAGGAAATACTCGCATTTGGCACAGTTGACTGCAACGATAGGGAATAATCCATCATTGAACAAATGGTCGCAATGGTTGTGGCCGTTGATATACGCCATAATCTTTTCCGAGTGTTTGTCAAGCACCGCCATGATCGCATCGCTGTTCCTTATTTCCTTCGCCCACACTTGCAGCTTTACCAGAGGTGTCAAGTGGGAGAAAATCACCGAACTATATCCACTTGGCATATTGATCAGTGTTTGATCAAGCCAATCAATACACTCCTTCGAAAAACCATAGCGCAGCTGTTCATTTACGTCGTATGAATCAATGAAGATCAAACGTAGTTTTTCCTGTTCGTAATCAATGTAATATCGTGATTCATTGCCTTGAAGATACAGCTTACATTGCTCGTCAATCGTTAACCGTTCAGGATTGCTCCTGAAGTAATTGCAATCGTGATTGCCGAGGGTGGCGAAGCAATTCAGCCCAATCCTCTCAAAATCAGCAAAGATACCTCTTACATATTTTTCGGTCAGTCCGCGGCTTACCATCCCGTCGGTGAAATCACCCAAGTGGATTACGCCGTTCAAACTGGTTTTTTCGTTTAGCCGCGATATCGCTTCTCTTGTATCCTGCCAGGTGCCATTAACAGTATAATGATTGTCCGTCAGCAGCACGAATGAAAGTGTACTGTTTGAAATGTGTTTATTTACACGTTTTGACACACCGCTTACTTCATCCATAATCCATTTGGCTGTATCTTCTGACGTTCGCCATGGTTCCCATACCTGGTCAGGCGCATAGTCGTATGTATATATCCATTTATAATTCTTATTTTCCATTTTAAACATTACTCCGCAATATTGCCTTGAATATCTCAAGGTCCTCATTTGTTGTAATCTTAAAATTCTTCTCAGAGCCTACCGACAAGTGTAGTGTTTCTCCCAAATCCAGCATAAGTGTACTTGTCGCCACTGAATTTGTTATACCTCGCGCTTTTGCCTCTTCGTGCGCCCTCAGCAGCTTATCCAGCCTAAACGTATGTGGGTTCTGGGCTTTTACGAGCATCTCCCTAGGGACATGTGAGTTCGCGACTGTTGGCTCGCTGATTTCCAGCATAGCATCGTTGCACGGAACCGCAGCCACAGCGCCACCATACTCTTTACAAACACGAATGGAGTCGGATATGACTTCTTCGGAAACAAGCGGACGATTTGCCTCATGTATGATCACAAGATCATCACCGCCGCAACGCTCTGCAATATCAGTTATACCTCTCAATATCGAATTCTGGCCATTTTCACCGCCTTTTACCACACTAACAAGCTTGCTGATACCGAATTGAATGCAATAAGTCCGTAAAAACTCCTGGCATACAACTGTTATGGCATCTACCTCGCGATGTTTTTGAAATGCCTCAAGTGTGTATATGATTATAGGTTTGTCAAATATATTCAAAAACTGTTTGGGAACTTTATTGCCTGTTCGCTCCCCCAGACCTCCGGCTATAATCAACGCGTTAATCAATTCACATCACACTCCTTATATTCAGGCGGGAATTCTATCACTGACGCTGGATGCCAATGTCTTTTTTCAGGCGGAGGCAGCTGCATATAATCACCATATTTATATTTCAAATAGCTATGCCGCTGTTTCATCGCGCGAAATAAGTGACCTTTGAATTCAACATCCTCATATTCTTCATAGTATTGTGCCGGTGTTCCCAGGTGCTTATCCTTTGGCGGCGGAAACGTAAGTGCCCGGCAGTACTGAGACTTTTTCACCCGTGTAAGTTTGTCCAGCCACTGAAAAGCAAGAGGGCGCGGTATCCCGGCTAGCAAAGTATATATTATCTTCTGAAAACCGCCTTTTGCAACGACCTTTCCACTTTCAGCGTACAGTATTTTTCTGACGACAAAGCAACAAAAACAATGAAACAGTCGGAACGGATAAAACTGGGGAACGTAATCATTGGGAAACAGATCAAGGAAGATCCCTGTCTGCATTTTCATATGCTCTTGCCCGACACGCACAAACGTGCTGTCTTTACGCCGCAGCCTGCCATAGCCCCATGGGTATTCAGAGTCGGTCGTGTTGTCCTGAAAGAAGAATCTGCTTTTATCTAACTCTGTCTTGCACACTTTTCGAAATTTATCGTATTCAACTCGCTTCATAGATACGTCCGCATCATCATCCCATGGTATAAATCCGCCGTGCCGCACCGCGCCGAGAAGCGTACCGCCGCTCAATGTGTACTCAATGCCATGCTTCCGGCAGATTCTGTCAAACTCTATCAGCAGTTCAAGCAAAGCAGCCTGCAAAGTTTCAAGTTTATCATCATCCAAAGTCATACTCACATCAACTCCTCAAAGAGTATACCCACCCGCCTCATACTTCAAATCCTTTCGGCAACTTAAATTTGCTGCACGGATGCCAGCGTCGCTGCTCAACCGGTGGCAGCTGCATATACTCCCCGTATACAAATGTCAGATACTCATCATAATCCTTACAGGCGGGAAATGTTTTCCCCTCGAACTCGATTGGTGCAAATTCTTCAAACCATTTTCGCGGATAAGCATAAATTTGTTTTTGTTTTGTCGCAATGGTGAATCCATAGCACCGTACATACTTTGTCTGCTTGGCGTTCATCTTTTCCGCGATGTTTTCATACGCACAAAAGGCCGCTGAAGCCGGGATCATATTAAGCGCCTTGTATATACCACGCTGAATCACGTTTGGTGCGTTTCTCTTTCCGACTTCTGAATACAGCACTTTTCTCCAAAAGAAACAGCGAAACGCATGGAGTAATCGAAGCGGGTAATTATCCGGAACATTATCGCGAGGGAAAATATCAAGAAATATCCCCGTTTGCATTTTCAAATGTTCTTGTCCGCATCTTACAAACTCAGAATCAAGCCGTCTGATCCTGCCATAGCCCCAACGGTAATACGGATCAGTGGTATTATCCTGAAAGAAAAAACGCGATTTGTCCAGGTCTGTTTTACAGGCTTCCCGGAGCTTATTATATTCGCCTCGCATCATTACAATGTCCAGGTCATCGTCCCACGGAATAAACCCCTTGTGGCGAACCGCACCAAGCAGCGTACCGCCGTCAATACCATATTTAATATTATTCTTCTTGCATATTCTGTCTACCTCGACAAGCATTTCAAGTAAAACCACTTGAAGTGAGCGCAATTCCTCGGGAGAAAGCATATATGCATTTACATCTGTTTTATTTTTCATAAGTGTCCTTAAATGACCGATACGGCAAGATGTCTGGTGTTTGCTCTGCTATCGGTATCTCGATTGAATGGTCGTGACCACCGCAATAAGTACAGCCAAGAGGCGCATCACTTTTCTGCAAATACGAAATAATATCTGCACCGCTGGCACCATCAAGATTTATTCCGTTGTCTGCATCATAGGGAACCATCTCTAGCTTCTCAGCATTCGCCAAAAAGTCACAATAGTATATTTTACCGTTCGTCAAACAGTTGTTAAAGCGTTTTGCGAAACAGCAATCGAATTTCTGCTGTGGTGTTCTGGTATCATCGTAAACAAGTTGGTTTTCATACGTCCACGGATAGTCGGTCACTTGAGACATAACACCATTAACGTCAAGAGCTTTGATTAATGCTTCTTTTTGCCATGACTTCTCTTTATAATCTGATATTCGTACCAATACTTCCGACTCTGCCAGCGCATCGATAACCTCCTGCTTTGGAACAACAGTCCCGTTGGTTATAAGGTAAAGCGAACCGATATTACTACGATATTTCCTTAAATATGTCAAGTATTCGGAAAGCTGCGGATACAAGAACGGTTCACCGCCTAGAATGTGAATATCCCGGATAAAATCAACCTTGCTGAGCAGTGCATCAATATCGTGTTTCAGTTCCTCAATCGGGATGTGGACAGGTCTTTCAAAATATTGCATAAGTGCGGCACAATGCTTGCACCGCAAATTGCACCTCTCTGTTACTGTAATGTTTATTGTGTTTAACAGCACTATGTTATCTTTTGGCAGGATGACCTGCCTTATCTCGTGTTTCAACCGGCCAAGCTTAGTTGTTTGTTTTGGAGCGAGGGCTAAAAACTCCTCAGTATTGATAGAATCGATTGCCGGCTGAACATCGTCATCCGTAAGCAATTGGTCAATTTTCAGAAACTTGTCGAATATATGACCGTGAATGTACAACCTATGTCCGCAGATTATAACTGTTTCATCTTTGCCGGACACAGGCTTGATAATGGGACAGCCTTCGTACGTCTTTCCGTGCAGTTGGTCGTTGTTATCACAAATACCACTCACTGTATAGCCGTTTTTTTTCAGGACGTGATACATCAAAACAGCTTCTGCTGTCCAAGGGAATAAAAATATCGGTTGTTTGAGCAAATTTGTATTACGCATCTTTACCTCCAAAGTGGTATTCCACTAAATAATCCATAATATCGTAATAGTAATATACTTTCGCTTGCGAGTTCTTGATTGCATTGACTACCTCTATGATATGAGATTTCAATTTCAATAACACCAAAACAGTATCGTTCTTTGTCAGAGTATTGAATTGTGGAACTTCAACAGATATGCCGTCAATACGATCATTTGGCTTCGCCGCCTTGTCCCAGAAAACATCAGGTCTTAGGTTACTGGTCAAAAGTGCATTTTTAAGTCCGTATAACCCTTTGCCATATGCTGAATAAGCGATTATTCGGCCAGTCCTTTTTATGTCAAGCGTCTTTGGGCGATAGTTTAGTACTTTATTACTCACAAATCTATAATTGACGCCAAAATCCAAATTTCTAAATATGACAATATCTTTATCTGCAATTGAAAATAATCTCCATCTTGTGGCATAATTTGTTAATTTCTCATTCAATTCATTTTCAAACAGTAAATACTGATCCACCCGTTGAAGCGACATGGACATTTTGTACAAGCTGCCAATCCACATGACTGCTTCGGTATGCTCGTCAAACTTCGAATAAAGTTTAAGCGCTCTTTCCGAGCCTTCATAACGTATCTTGAAGGCATCAGCAAGATTCTTCGGGTTCGAGAGTGTCCCGGTACTCTTGTTGTATTTATATAAAGCCTCGTTTATATAGCCATATTTTCCTTCGTAAGAGCTGATTCCTCCAAAAAAAGGGATCTCTTGGGAAATACAATCACATTCCATCATAACTTTGCTGACATTGTGCTTAATCAAGCAGCTTTTTCTGGTCATTATTGTAGGACACCCCATATGGCGCCTGTATAATAGATAGGAATCCAATGATTGAGGTAAGAGCTCAATATCATAGTTGTGCTTCAAGCCAGGCGAACAGTCCTCAATCATTGCAAATCGATCATTATCGCACTGGACCCACATACAGTCCGGGTTATTATCAAGATAGCTTGCCAGCTTTTCTGCATATTGAGGGTACAGCTCATCGTCTGAATCAGGAGCGCAGCAATATTCCCCTGAAGCAATGGAGAAACCATATCCTATGGAGTAACACACTCCATGGTTTTCATTGGCAATTGATCTGACATCATATCCTCGTTCCTCAAATTTTGGAATATAGGCAGAAATAATGCTGCCGCTTCGATCAGTAGAGCCATCATCTATAATAATTACCTCGATATTATCCCATGTTTGAGCTATGACAGAATCAAGCATCTCTGACAGATGATCCTCTTTATTGTAAACAGAGATAATTACTGAAACTTTAGTCTGCATAACCCTCAACCTCCGCTTCGTATTATACAAGTCTGCCCGCCTTAACACTTTCAGGTAAGTCATATACCGGTACCGTTACCTCCGGGTTATTCCGCACTTTATCAGTTATATTCAAAGCAGACACCAAAACAACGTCTACATCGTCTCTCAGTGCATCCCATGATTTCACTGCTATGCCCGGTATTACTTCCGCACCAAGCTTTTTCTCATTTTTATCAGTCACCTGGAACTCAATGTCCAGTTTTCGCAAGCATTCGGCGTAAAACGTACCCAGTCTCCCAGCACCCCAAAGAACGATCCGTTTTCCTTTTAATTCATTAAATCCACCAATTTTATCTACTGCATCATGATGTGAAAAATTTCTGGTTTCATTTATTAATTGGGGGTTATAATCCACATCTTTAAATGGAGTCATACTCTTGTATTTATACCAAATATCCGACCAAACTATGTTCGGATTATGCCAAGGTTTAATGCGATCAGCATAATGAATGATTACCGGCATATTCTCCGCTTCTTCCAATTCTTCCGGCAGATACACTCTTTCACCGCGCCACCTCACATAGCTGTCAGTATCTATA
>CAZNMO010000167.1:9253-10230 GCA_964574195.1 uncultured Clostridiaceae bacterium
TTTGGTCATGGCATTATATTTCAATGGCACATGTTTGATCCTGCCGTAACAAACTGAGTTTATGACTCCCTGATCTAAGGTATCTGTGATGCTTCTACTTGCTTCAATAAATTTTGCAGTAAATCCTTCATCTCGAATTTTGCCTATGTCCATTAAAAGTACACCTGCATTAACATACTGTTCTATGCTTGGAATATTCAGATTCTTGATGCGTTCAGCGACTCCATCCGGCGGAAAGAAATACGTAGCAGCTTTCACCCCGGCAACAAGATTGTTCTCTAATTCCGTAGAAAACAGCTCACTTAAATCCTGCATTACAACCGTATCACAGTCAAGATAAATGCACCGGTTCAAATCAGGCAAAACTTCGGCGAGCAACAATCTGAAATAGGTTTCTTTTGTTATGTGAGCAATGTTTAATTCAATTCCATCGAAAACATTGTCATTTACAGAAATAAAATTGATCGTATGTTTAGCATAATTTTGAGTAATTGAAGCCATCTTTTCCGTGAGTGAATCAGGCAACCGTCCATCACAAAGCACATACACGTTATATTGTGTTTTTTCTCCGGCATTTTCAAATAATGACACTATTGCCGTTGATAGCGGAATCACATACGATTCATTTGTTGCAAAAGCTATCGGAATAACCATTTTTCCCTCCTTATGCTGCTCCCCTATTTTGAATTTACAAACTCCATCTGGCCAATTCGCCAAAGTCCTTCACTTCGATTTGCGGTGATCCTTCCTGTATCCTATCACGGATCTCTTCAAAGCGGCCGACAACGGAGACGAAGACTACGTCAGTATCCTCGCGAAGCTCATTCCATGCTTTTACTGTACAAAGAGCATTGATTTTTGTTCCATATAATTTCTCATTTCCGTCAGTCAGTTCAAATGGCACACCAAGATCAGTCAGCATATTTGCATTTCTGATACCGCGTTTTCCGGCGCCCCAAACAGTTATCCTCTTGTCT
>CAZNMO010000168.1:0-10175 GCA_964574195.1 uncultured Clostridiaceae bacterium
AAGGAAGTCAACCAATTAATCAATGAATGGCATACCTTTGAGGATTATTTCATATTGAGAAGGCTGCTGATCGATTATGGATTCCTAAGCCGCACCCCTGACGGTGCAAGGTATTGGGTGATAAAAGCCCGGGAAGGGAAAGAAGGTGATAACTGATGGACAGGAGAAAGGAACTGAAGCAGCAGTATAAGCAGACCCGTCCGGAAATGGGTATATTCATAATACGGAACAATGTGAACAACAAATGTTATATTCAAGGTACCCAGGATCTGAGAGGCGTGATGAATGGAGCCAGGGTAAGACTGCTGGGTAATTCGCATGTTTTTAAGGAACTGCAGAAGGACTGGAATGAGTTGGGAGCTGAAAGCTTCATCTTTGAGATACTGGAAAAGCTGGGGTATGACAAGGATGAATCGAAAACTGACTATACGGAGGAGCTGAAGCTGCTGGAGATGATATGGGAGGAAAAGCTGGCTGCCGAAAATCTCGTATTATATAAAAAACGCATATGAGGTCAGCAATACTGAATAAGTGACCGGCACTGCAATGCACATTTATTGCTAATTATGGGCGAATTGTGTATAACTGTGGTGAAGGTCACTTATTTTGTATTTAAATGCAATATATGGTATAATATTTGCGCCAAGACGCAAATATTATACATTTATCAAGCGTCCGTGCGATTTTTGCTCCGCAAAACGCACATGGGCGGATACCATAAATCCGGTAGGAACTATGGTGTATTGAAGAGACCGGCAATGACAGACCGATGCTTGAGGTGGTGACCGCAATGGATGTGATGATCAGACTGCAAATATATATATTATCATTTCTGATTCTGCTTGTAATATATGCACAGCTTGTCACGGCAGGTGCAAAGGGTTTATTACAAAATCGTTTGTTCAAGTTCCTTATTCTATCAACCATGTTTGCTTTATCCATGGAAGCTGCATCGTGGGTATTCGAAGGCCGCCCGGGGCAGGCTGCAAAGCTCATGAATACGGCTGCCAACTGCCTGTTGCTTTCGTGCAATATGATCCCTCTCATTATATGGACGCTTTATGTGGATCTGCAGATATATAATGATGCAGCTCGCATCAAGAGCGTCATGATACCATTTATTGCTTTGCTTGCAACAAACACTTTTTTTGCCGTTACCGCACCAATGAACGGTTTGTACTTCTATATCGATGCTGAAAACTTCTACCATAGGGGAGCCTCGGCACATGCAGCCATATTCGTTTACTTTTTATTTTTTGTATTCAATATATTTTTGATAATCAAGCATTGGAAGCATTTGAACCGGAGAAACAGGATGCCGTTGCTCCTGTTTGCATTTCCGCCCCTGGCAGGCTTCTTTGTCCAGATGGTATATTACGGGACATCCTTTGTTTGGGCTGGAGTGAGTCTGTCGATTTTAATGGTATATATTACGATCCAGAACCAGGCCATCAGCACGGATTACATGTCAGGATTGTATAACCGGCGGCAATTGGATCATTATCTTGATAGCAGGATAAAAAGCTTGGAAAAACATCATAGCTTTGCGGGGATCATGATCGATATCGATGATTTCAAGCAAATAAATGATAAGTACGGGCATATTACAGGAGATCGTGCTATAGAAGCTGCGGCTTCGATATTGAAGCTATTTTTCAAGCATGATGAGTTTTTAGCAAGATACGCAGGAGATGAATTTGTTATATTGCTGGATATAACGGAAGAGGACGACCTGGAAGATATAGTAAAAGGTTTGTGCAAACAGGTTGAGCTATATAATGAAAAAAGCAAAGAGCCTTTTAAGATACAATTCAGCATAGGATATGCAATTTATGCTGCATGCGGCGGCCAGAGCCCGGATGAGTTCCTGAATGAGCTGGACAAGCTGATGTACCGGGACAAATCTATAAAAAAATAACTGTTCCAAAAGGTGAATCGATCTCAACTATTATCGTTTGATTCTTTTAATATTGTTTATAGAAATTTTATAATTGCTTATTTTGGATTTTAGAATCATGTTTTATACTGAACTCACAAAACAGATAAGGAGTGTAAAACATGAATAAAATCAAGGTCATTTATGATGCGGCAAAAAAGTTGAAGAAAAGTGAAGCCATAAAGGGCGCACTGAAGGTGGAGGCAGTGAAAGACCAGGATAAGCTGCTGGACCACAGCTGCAGCTTTGAAAAGAGCAGCACAGACTTCCGGGTAAAGGGAAAGACCGTTGTGGACGCTGACTGCGATGGAAAGAAAATAAGGCTGGAGAATACTATTGACCTGCAGAATGCAGGCTGCCACGGAC
Organism: uncultured Clostridiaceae bacterium; assembly: GCA_964574195.1. Taxonomy (GTDB): domain Bacteria; phylum Bacillota; class Clostridia; order Lutisporales; family Lutisporaceae; genus BRH-c25. The sequence continues at coordinate 2,303 of CAZNMO010000168.1, forward strand.
ACCATCACTTCTGCCACGGGGCACATGGTGCATGTATGAAAGGCGGACCGGGCAAGATAACAATCATATTGGGGATACTGAGCAGCATAAGGCTGGAGGAGCAGGAGGATGGTTCGGCCATACTATCTCTGGATTCTGCAGACATGCCGGAAGAGCTGAAGGCAGACATACATGGAATGATGAAGCAGTGCCATGAACAGCATAAGTCGGAGGAAGGTTGCGAAGAACACCGGATGTGCCTGAAGGAGCTGCATGAGCTGGACTGTGCAGACTTGACCCTCAGGGTAGTGATCAACAAGAACAAGGAGCTTGAGAAGGTTGCGGTCGATGTCAAAGGCGAAAAGGCGGACGCAGCCGGAGCAAAGCATCAGATGAAGCTGGCGGCTGAGCTTTGCCTTGAATGGTAGTGCCGGATCAAATTCAGGGACATTCTCTTTTTAGAGTATGTCCCTTATATAATTATTGATATAATATCAGTAAGCGACTTAATTAATAATTGATTATCCGGAATGAGTAATGGGAATGGATGTGGGAAAATGGAAAAGCGCAATGAAATATCGGAAAACCTGCAAAGGTGTCATAAGGAGTCCTTGGCTTTACATGCGGAATTCCGCAGGATGCACAGGCATGCAAAGGCATCACCGCCCATTATCCTGCTTCTCAGTCTTGTATTCTGGTATGTGGTTTTCAAGTATCCGGACATAAGGGCGGTAACTGTGGTATTTGCCATACTTTTCAGTGCAGGAGGACTGTTGGAGGCCTTTTTCCTGCGCAAGCTTGAATGCCGCATACTCACTCCGATAGACAAGCTGCGGAAGGGTCTGGAGGAGATCGCCAGGGGTAATTATGCCGTAAAGGTGGAAAGCTGCGCAAGCAGCCAGATAGGCCTACTGATAGATTCCTTCAATGCTATGGCTGCGAAGCTGCAGGAAGGGGAAAAGCTCCAGGCGGAATATGAAGAAAACCGTAAAATGCTGATCGCCAATATATCCCATGACTTGAAAACGCCCATCACTTCCATAAGGGGGTACATTGAAGCCATTGACGAAGCCAATGTAGAGCTCCCGGAAAACATCAGCAGGTATCTGAAGGTCATAAACAACAATACCGAGTACATGAACAGGCTTATTGATGATCTTTTCCTGTTTTCAAAGCTGGATATGCAGAAGCTTGAGTTCCAGTTGGTCAATGTAGATGCGCGTTCCTTTTTCAATGATATTATGGAAGAGTTCAAGCTTGGATATGAAGAGGACAATATCAGCTTTCAGTACAGTGACAAGCTGGAAGAGGATTGCAGCTTCGATATAGACAGGAAAAGGATACACCAGGTGCTGGTGAATATAATAAGCAATGCCATAAAATACGGCGGAGGACAGCGCATAAGCATAAGGACAGAGCTTTACAGGCATAAGGATTTTATCAATATCGGCATATGGGATGACGGACCTGGGATACCTGGGGAAAAGCTGGAGCATATATTCGACCGGTTTTACCGCATAGATAATGAGCGCACAAAGGATCTGACCAGCACGGGACTGGGCCTTGCCATTGCAAAAGAATTGGCCGAAGCCCACGGCGGAAGTATAAGTGTTTCAAGCAAAGTTGGGGAAGGGTCCTGCTTTACGGTGAGTCTTCCGGCTGCTAAAAACCGGCAGGGAAATGAGGTATATCAATGAAGGATATTTTGATCATAGAGGATGATATAAATATTGCGGAACTGGAAAGGGACTACCTGAAGCTGAACGGCTATAAGGCCGAGGTCGTCAATGATGGTGCGCTGGGTCAGAAGAAGGCGCTTTCAGGCTTGTTTGATGTGATAATAGTAGATCTTATGCTTCCCAACAAAAACGGCTTCGAGATAATAAAAGAAGTCAGGAAAAAACTTGAGATCCCGATCATAGTAGTTTCGGCAAGAAGTGAGGATATAGATAAAATAAGAGGTTTGGATTATGGAGCGGATGATTACCTTACCAAGCCCTTCAGCCCTGCAGAGCTTGTGGCCAGGATAAAGTCCCATCTGAACAGATATGAAAGACTCAAGGGAAATAATGCATCCAACGAAATACTGGTCCATAGGGGTCTGGAGATCAATACGGGAGCACACAAGGTCTATGTAAACGGCAAGGAGGTGCAGCTGACTACCAAGGAATATGAGCTGCTATATTTCCTTGCTGCCAATCCAAATATCGTTTTCAGCAGGGAGCAGCTTTTTGACTCCTTATGGAGCGACGAATACTGCGGAGACACTGCCACTGTTCCGGTACACATACAGAAAATTAGAAAGAAGATAGAAAAGGACCCTTCCAATCCCGAGTATATCGAAACCCTTTGGGGAGCCGGCTACCGTTTCAACTCATAGCTTTGAAAGCAGTTTCTCAATGGCTTTGTCCATTCTGAAGGTGTTTGAGGGTTTGAACCAGCTGTCTGCTATTACGATATGGTGGCAGCCTCCGGACTTGTTGTTCAGATAGCTGTATATTATCTGGGACTCGTCGATATCTGAACGTCCAACCTCGGTTGACCTGTCTGGATCGATGCGGCTGAAGCCGGCCGTTGTAATATCCCGAAGGATTGGCAGTAGCTTGCAGACTTCACTTTTTTTTGCTTCAAGCATTTCACTCTTGAGCACCTGATTTCCTTTGATAAGGAAGCACTTGACCCGCTCGTCGTCTATGCGTTCAAGTACCAGGATGCTCCTGTTTCTTTTTGTATAGTCGATTACTCTTGCCTTACCAAGCATATAATTCACAGCACGAATTTGATCCCTATATTTTGCAGCGCACTCAAAATCAAGCCTCTCAGAGGCACTTTCCATATTACTTTTCAGTGCTTCAATAATGCTTTTATCCGAACCGTTCAGCAGACTCGCCACCCTTTCCAGTATGGACAGATATTGTTCTCTGGGAAAATCAGGAGAGCAGATGCCGAGACAAAGACCAAGGGAATAGTTCAGACAGGTGGTAGGCTTCTGCGAGGTACTGCTGCATAATATCCTACAGGTCTCTCTGATGCCCTCCAGAGCCCTGGCTACAGTATTTTTGCTGGTATATGGACCGAACCATATATTCCCGTCGTTTTTGTCCGCTTTATTCACTATTGATATGTCAGGATGTTTTTCATTGAAACCTAGCCTTACATAGCAGTATGCCTGGCGATTGTTCATTATACTGTTGTATTGGGGTGAAAGCTCCTTTATCAGCCTGCACTCCAGCATGAATGCCTCGAATTCTGTATCTGTGAGGATATAGTCAAAGTCCTTCAAGTGTTTTACCAGCTTCTGGACCTTGGGCGAATGTGATTTTGAAGCCTGGAAGTATGAGCCTACCCTGCTTTTCAGGTTTTTCGATTTTCCAACATAAAGCACTCTGCCGCCTGAGTCCTTCATAAGATACGCACCCGGATGGGATGGTAGGCTCTTGAGTTTTTCCTTTAGATCCATAGTATTTCTCCACTAGTAAAAATATAGGGTTTTGACCCTTTGCTCTATATTTTAGCATAAGCAAGGCAGCTTATGAATAGTCTGAATATAGCATATATGAGAGTGTTTTGCTGAGCTGCCTTAATATACTTGTAAATAAGGCCCGGTAGCATTAACATATATATTGATGGATAAAATAAAATCTGTTTGAGCTTTGCTGAAACAGATTTGTATTACATTGATTTTCTTTGCGGCGAAACAATCTACATCAGCGTTTATTCGCCGCAAATTGAATAATTTGAGCACACTTCTGTGCAGGGGGTAATATATGAACAGACGAGATATAGGACTGGGTTTGATAATAGTAATAGTGTGGGGTTTGAACTTTATCGCCATTGATATGGGTCTTGGCAATACACCGCCATTGATGCTTGCGGCAGCCCGATTTGTTGTTGTATGCTTCCCGGCAATCTTTTTTCTGCCCAAACCGCCAATATCGTGGAAATGGCTGGTTGCTCTCGGCCTGACCATGAATGTGGGACAGTTTGCCCTACTTTTTATGAGTATTAAACTGGGCATGCCGGCTGGGTTGGCTTCCCTGGTACATCAGTCCCAGGCTTTTTTCACTCTGATCATTGCGGCGCTCTTTATCGGAGAAAAATGGCATTGGAATCATATCACAGGTTTGGCCATAGCTGCATGTGGAATGATAGTCATTGCTTCACAGCAGGGCAGCAGTATGACTGCCATTGGTTTCTGGCTGAATCTGGCAGGGGCTGCCAGCTGGGGTGCCGGTAATGTCATCATGCGTCGTGCCACACAGGGAGTGCCGCCTTATTCGATGCTTTCCCTGATAGTATGGGCCGGTATCGTGGCTATCGTTCCACTGGCACTTCTGTCGCTGATCGTTGAAGGGGCTGCTGCATGGCAGACGGCTATAAGCTCGGTAAATTGGATAACCATTGCCTCTATAGCATACCTGGGCTACGGGGCTTCTCTTATAGGCTATGGCCTATGGGGAAAGCTGCTTTCACGCTATCCTGCAGCGGTAGTGTCTCCTTTTGCACTGCTGGTTCCGGTAGTCGGCATGAGCAGCGCCGCTTTGCTGCTGGGAGAAGCATTCTCGCTGCAGCAGCTTATTGGAGCACTGCTGCTGATGTCGGGATTGGTTGTCAATGTTTTTGGGGGAAGATGGATAAAGCGTAAGGAATAAAAGATTTAGACAGGATGGGTGGGTTAAGGATGGTTTTTGAAATTGAAAGAATAGAAAGACTGCTGAAGGATGTTCAACGTGCCATATATACCGATAAGGAGCCGATTGCGGCCTACAGGATATCCGGGGACTGCCAGGCTATGGATAAGCTGCCTGACACTGATGACCACGGCTGGAAGGATCATAGCTGTGGAGAGTTGTGGGGAGGGTATGACAAGCACCAGTGGTTCAATACCGAAGTAAATATTCCCGAAAGATTCGGGGGCAAGAATGTCGTATTCAGGATAACTACCGGCAGGGAAGGGGAATGGGATGCGCTGAACCCGCAGTTCCTTTTCTATCTTGACGGGAAGCTGGTGCAAGGGCTTGATGTCAACCACAGGGAGGTCATCATTTCAGAAAAGGCTGAGGGAGGACGGCGGTATTCAATAGCAATGCTGGCCTACAGCGGATTATACCAGACCAGCTTTATGCTGCATACAGAGCTTTGTGTACTGGATAAGGCCGTTGAAGCCTTGCATTATAACCTGATGGTCCCGCTTTCTGCTGTGAAGCTGCTGGATGAGCTGGACGAAAACAGGGTAAGGTCACTGGTAAAGCTGGGAAGGGCAGCAGACATGCTTGACCTCAGGAAGCTGTATTCGGAGGATTTCTACCGCTCTGTTGCAGTGGTAAACGAATATCTGGAAAAGGAATTTTACTCTGAGAAGGATAATTACAGCCCTGTAGTTACTGCTGTGGGGCATACACATATAGATGTGGCCTGGCTGTGGACTATTGGCCAGACCCGGGAAAAAACGGCAAGGAGCTTTTCCACAGTACTGAGGCTTATGGAGCAGTATCCCGAATACAGCTTCATGTCCAGCCAGCCTCAGCTTTATGAGTATATAAAGGAAGACCACCCAGGGATGTATGAGGAGATAAAGCAGAGGATAGCAGAAGGCCGGTGGGAGGCAGACGGGGCAATGTGGCTTGAAGCGGATTGCAACATACCCTCGGGGGAATCACTTGTTAGGCAGATACTGTTCGGCAAGCGGTTCTTCAAGGAGGAGTTCGGTGTGGAAAGCAGGGCGCTTTGGCTGCCGGATGTCTTCGGCTACAGCGCAGCCCTTCCCCAGATAATGAAAAAGAGCGGAATAGATTATTTCATGACAACCAAGATAAGCTGGAACCAGTTCAATATGATGCCCAATGACACCTTCCTGTGGAGGGGGCTGGATGGCAGTGAGGTATTGACATATTTCGTTACTACCTGCAACTACAACAAGTCTATGGGGGATAACATAACCTTTTCTGACAGGTTCAGCAAGACTACCTATACAGGTATTATAAACGCAAATCAGGTCATGGGTACCTGGAGGCGATATCAGAATAAGGATATCAACGAAGAAACGATGATGCTGTACGGTTATGGGGATGGAGGCGGAGGCCCTACAAAGGAAATGCTGGAGCAGGCAAAAAGGCTCCAATACGGTATTCCCGGACTTCCAAGACTGCAGCTGGGTTCACACAGCTCCTTCCTTGACAGGCTATATGACCGGGTCATAAACAACAAGGAGCTGCCCAGATGGGTAGGGGAGCTTTACCTGGAATATCATAGGGGCACTTACACTTCCATGGCCAGGAACAAGCGGTACAACAGAAAGTGCGAATTCCTCTACCAGGATGTGGAGCTGCTTTCGGTCATGGGCATGCTGATGGGACACAGCTATCCGGAGGCGGAGCTGAAGAGAGGCTGGAAGACTATGCTGCTCAATCAGTTCCATGACATAATTCCGGGCTCCTCCATCAAGGAAGTATACGATGAGTCCCACAGGCAGTACGAGGAGATCCTGCAGACAGGGAACAGCATGTTGAAGGCTGCTGCGGATAAAATCACTGCAGCTATGGATCTGAAACACAAGTCGGTAGTGGTGTTCAACACTCTTTCCTACGATAGGGATGATGTTGTAGAATATGAAATGGCAGATGGAATGGATATCAAGGGGCTCCTGGATCAGGAAGGGAACCCGATGGATGTCCAGCATGCTGAAGACGGAAGAAAGCTTCTGTTCTTTGCGCACCAGGTGCCTTCAAAAGGCTACAGGGCATTCGGCCTTGCAGACAATTCAGTGGAGCCGACAGCCTGCTGTGAATATGGAGACCGAGTCTATGAAAACAGCTACTTCAAGCTGGTCTTTGATGAGGACTTTAACATAGTATCTATGTATGACAAGCAAAACCGGAGAGAAGTAATCAGAAGCGGAGAAAGGGCAAATGTGCTCCAGGCCTTTGAAGACAGGCCGATGAACTGGGAAAACTGGGATATAGACATATTCTACAAGAGAAAGCTTTGGGAGGTAAACGATCTGATCAGCGCAGAGCTGACAGAAGCGGGACCGGTAAGAAGCTGCCTGAAGCTGGAGCGTGGCTTCTGTGACTCCAGGATAGTTCAGTATATCTATATGTATAAGGATATACCCAGGATAGACTTCAAAACGCTTGTGGACTGGAAGGAAAAGAACATACTGCTCAAAGCAGCCTTCCCGGTGGCTGTAAATGCAAACAAGGCTTCCTATGAAATACAGTACGGCAATGTCGAAAGGGAGACTCACAGCAACACCAGCTGGGATATGGCCAAATTCGAGGTATGCGGACACAAGTGGGCGGACCTGTCCGAGGGGGCTTATGGTGTCAGCCTTCTTAACGACTGCAAGTATGGCTATGACATAAAGGATGGGGTCATGAGACTCACGCTCCTGAAGTCGGGAACCTACCCCAACCCGGAGGCGGATCTGGGCAGACATGAACTCACCTATTCCATATACCCTCACAGGGGCACATGGCGAGAGGCAGGAACGGTTCCCATGGCTTACGACCTTAACGCTCCGATGTATGCGGTACTTGAAGAGGCGCATCTGGGTGAACTTGACAAGGCATTTTCACTTCTGTCGGTAAACAAGGATAACTGTATGATAGAGGTGGTTAAGAAGGCGGAAGAAGGCGATGATATAATTATAAGGCTATATGAGTATAAAAATATGAGAGAAACCGCCCTGCTGACCTTTGCAAAGGATATAGATTCCTGTTATGAATGTGACCTGCTGGAGGGAAATGAAAAGAGAGTGGAAGTGGAAAAGAACTGCATCAGCTTTGAAATACAGCCCTATGAGATAAAAACCTTCAAGGTTCGCCTTAAATAGCATATTTCATTGGCCTGCAAAATACTATAATAAAAAGCGGACAGCCTTTTAGTATCTCTA
>CAZNMO010000169.1:0-10165 GCA_964574195.1 uncultured Clostridiaceae bacterium
GAGATCGATAGGCTTTCAACTACCAGGGAAAAAACCGGGGTATTCACCGGAGCATATGCAATACACCCAATAACCGGTGAAAAGGTTCAGATATGGATCGCGGATTATGCTCTTGCCACCTATGGAACAGGCTGCGTAATGGCAGTTCCCTCCCATGATGAAAGGGATTATGATTTCGCAGTGAAGTTCAATCTTCCCATAGTAAGAGTAATAAAAGGGGTCGGCGATGTGGATGACAAGCTGCCCTTCGTGGAATATGGTGTTCTTGTCAACAGCGGCAGCTTTGACGGGCTGGCCAGCGAAGAAGCAAAGCATAAGATAACAGAAGCCCTTGCAAAGAACAATATGGGAGAGCTGAAGATAAACTATAGATTGAGGGATTGGTTGGTATCCAGACAAAGATACTGGGGTGCGCCGATACCGATGATACATTGTGAGGATTGTGGAGTAGTCCCGGTGCCTGAAAAGGATCTGCCTGTAATGCTTCCTTACGATGTCGAGTTCACTCCTGACGGAGATTCACCACTGAAGAAGAGTGCCGAGTTTATGAATGTAAAATGTCCGAAATGCGGAAAGCCTGCAAGAAGGGACCCGGATACCCTTGATACCTTTGTATGCTCCTCGTGGTATTATCTCAGATACCCGGATAACAAGAACTCAGAAGAAGCCTTTAATACAGAATGGATAAACAAACTTCTTCCGGTCGACAAGTACGTCGGCGGAGCTGAGCATGCAGCAATGCATTTGCTTTATGCCAGATTCTATACCAAAGCCCTGAGAGATATGGGATACCTGAACTTTGACGAACCTTTCAAGTCATTGGTACACCAGGGGGTAATACTTGGACCGGATGGTGAGAAGATGAGCAAATCCAGGGGCAATGTTGTGTCTCCGGATACTTATATAAATGAATATGGATCAGACATATTCAGAATGTACCTTGGCTTCGGTTTCAACTATGTGGAAGGCGGCCCTTGGAGCGATGATGGTATAAAGGCCATTGTAAGGTTCGTCAATAGAGTCGACAGGCTGATCGAAAGGGTGCTCGAGCTTAGGGGTAATGCAGATAGGACTGATGTCTCCAAGGCAGAAAAGGAACTCAACTATGTAAGGCATCTGGCTATAAAAGGCGCAACCAAAGACTCTGAGATATTCCAGTTCAACACCTCGATATCCAAGATGATGGAGCTTGTAAATGCCTTGTATAAATATGATCAGGATGTTGAAGACAAGAATCTGTCATACATGGAAGACGTTATAGCAGATCTGCTCAAACTGATGGCTCCCTTTGCACCGCATTTCTCCGAAGAGATGTGGGATAGGCTGGGCTATGGCTACTCCATATTCAACCAAAAGTGGCCGGAGTGGGATGAAAGTGCCCTTGTAAGGGATATGGTGGAGCTGGCGATCCAGGTAAACGGAAAGGTAAAGAGCAGGCTGGAGGCACCTGCCAATGCTTCTGACAAGGAAGTGGAGGCGCTGGCAATGGCCAATACTGAAATTAAGGAGCTGCTTGCAGGGAAACAGGTGGCCAAGGTGATAGTAATAAAGAACAGGCTTGTAAATATAGTCGTAAAATAAAACCATACCAATGCTGCCGGATAACATTCCGGCAGTACTTTTTTCTTATTTGCATTGTATGATAATATTATATTGGAATGTAAGAATAACACTGAGTAGTGATAGGCTATGAGATCGGAGGTTGAAGCAATGCAGGAGAATAATGAGACAAATACGGCAGAACCGAGGCTGAGACAAATAGTACTGATAATTGGGGTGGGTACCTTTATGGCAGCCCTTGATGCCAGTGTGGTCAATATCGCACTTCCAAGCATCAGCAAATACTATGGGGAGCCCCTTTATATAATAGAATGGGTCATCATGTCGTATCTCCTGATCATAAGCAGTCTTCTGCTGACATATGGAAGACTGGGGGACATGTATGGGCATAAAAAGGTTTATATAGGCGGTTTTGCGGTATTCAGCCTTGGGTCACTCATGTGCAGCCTTGCACCGAATATCATTGCCCTTATACTGTCCAGAATGGCTCAGGCTTTGGGTGCCGTAATGATAATGTCCATGGGACCGGCAATAATAACAGACTTTGCTCCTCCCCAGAGCAGAGGCAAAGCGCTTGGAGTAAATGCCACAGCAGTAGCGGTTGCTTCCGCGACGGGGCCGGTGGCAGGAGGCTTTCTCACCTCGCATTTTGGCTGGCAGAGCATATTTTATATAAATATCCCCATTGGAATCGTCGGCACTATTCTGGCATACAAAGTAATACCGGATACCTGGAAGCGTGAATTACAAACCTTTGACATAAAGGGAGCAGCGACGGTATTTTTTGCTCTCATATCCATATTACTTCCTTTGAGTTATATAGAAAAGTATGGATGGGGCAATGTATACATATTGACATCTCTGCTCCTCGGACTTCTGCTTGTGCTATTGTTTGTCCGTATCGAAAAAACAGTCAGGTTTCCTATGGTGGATCTCAAGCTTTTCCAAAACAGGCTTTTTACCATGAGCAACCTGTCGGCATTGATAAATTACATGTCGCAGTTCTCGCTAATGTTTTTGATGCCTTTTTACCTGCAGCAGCTCAAAGGGCTTCCTCCCTCGAAGGCTGGTTTGATGCTCATCCCAATGCCCATCGTTATGATGATAGTGGCTCCAATAAGTGGTGCCCTTTCTGACCGGTTTGATGTCAGATACATCAGTACGACCGGCATGGGGCTGATTTCAGTAGGTATTTTTCTTTTGAGCAGATTGAGACTTGATTCTTCTGATTATTATATTATGGCAGTTCTGGCATTGACAGGGTTGGGCTCAGGGCTTTTCCAAACGCCAAACAATAGCGCTATAATGGGAAGCGTACCTGGGAATCGGAGAGGTATAGCTTCCGGGATGCTTGCAACCATGCGGAATATCGGTATGGTGCTGGGGGTTGCCATCTCAGGCGCAATATTCAGCAGCAGGATGGATTACCTGGAGGCCATTCTAGCATCAGAAGCACAGGCCTTCCTCGGAGCTCTCAGCTTCACCTTTACAGTGGCAGCCTTACTTGCCGCAACAGCAGTCCTTACCTCACTGGCCAGGGGAACCTCAAGGCCGGAGTAAGACTGTACTAATTATAATACCAAGGGTTTCACATTTATGAGCTTCTTAATAGATTATATTAGGGGTCAATAATGCCTCGTTATTTCTATTGGGAGGAAAAAATGTGAAACCGTATAAGACAACACCTGCTTTAGTAGAACGTATATGGGGTGGAAACAGGTTAAGCCGTTATAATAAGGTTTCCGGCAGGAGCACGATCGGCGAGAGCTGGGAAACCGGTGCTATTGAACAAGATACGGGAATACTGATCAAGCTTATAGATGCCAGCGACATACTATCGGTCCAGGTGCATCCGGATGATAGATATGCACAAAGGACCGAAAATGCCCGGAATGGCAAGAGCGAAGCATGGATCATCCTGGAATGTGATGAGGATTCCTTCATAATTTATGGATTTTGCAGGCCCGTTGAAAAGGAAGAGTTGAGAGATCGGCTGAAAGATGAGTCGGTGACTGGTATCCTGAATTATGTAAAAGTGAAAAAGGGTGATTGTATTTATATACCTGCGGGTACGGTGCACAGCCTGGGGAAAGGTATCCTGGCATATGAGGTGCAGCAGCCCTCTGATCTGACATACAGACTGTATGACTGGGGAAGGACGGATGCTTCGGGAAAGCCGAGGGAGCTGCACATAGAAAAGGCACTGGAGGCAATAGACTACTCCGTCCAATTGCCGAAAATCAGAAATATATATACCTCATCAACAAAAGAACTATTGAATATAATTAATTGTGAGTACTTCAAGCTGGGCTACAAATTTTTAGGACATAAGGAGAGACGTACCTATGAGGGTGGCTGCTTCAAAGCGGTAACAGCCGTATCAGGCTCCATAGTCCTCAGGTATGAAGATTCATTGCTATTGTGCCATAAGGGAGATACCTGCATAATACCTGAGGATTACCAAGGAATAGTGAATATTGAAGGCATAGAAGATTCGGAATATATTATTGCCACAAAACAAGAATATATTGAACGCGTATAGGATATTGCATCAGCGTTTATTCGCCGCAAATTATATATGAATGTAAAATGGTTTTCGCGAAATATACTGTTATGGTATAATGAACACAAACACAAATAAAAGCCTTTTGTACGGCCCGGCGTTTTGGGGAGCCTGCAAAAGCCTTGCACAAGTCATTATCAGCAATGTGAGAGGGGTGGCAATATGGTAGCAAGTATCAAGCTTGATAATAATGATGTGAGGCAGAACAAACAGATAATAAGCTTTTTCAGGAAAAGCAAAAAAATTAAATATAACAAAAAGCTTTCGGGAAAGGTCAGACTTTATATAAGTGAGAAAAATTCAATGAAAAACTTCAACGATATATTGTCACTTTACGAAAACAACCTGAATTAATAGTGGTCCCAATTCAATTGTCCGGCCATGGACATTGGATTGGGACCTTCTATATAGTGACTATACAAAATCTGTTTAAGCATCGCTGAAACAGATTTGTGTTACCTTGATTTTCTTTGCGGCGAAACAAATTTTCATTAGCGTTTATTCGCTGCAAATTATATATGAAGCCGAATTTAACAAATCTTGCATTTTGTTTGATTAATTAAAAAATATGTATTATCATGAAAATGTATTGTTAAAGCACTTTTGACACGCATTATATTTTGCAATTATGGTTAGCTTTAACCAGGACAAAATTTGAATGTATGGGAGTGTGACAAATGACTGGATTGCTGGGATCGTACATAATTATCAACATTATTCTCGGAGTTGTCTTGTTTATGCTGCGCGGAAGTGAGACCTATGCTGCACTGCTGATAGTGCTGATGGTATCAGTGGGAGCCGTTTTCATTCTATGGCTGAGCAATATTTCAGGGAGGGTAAAAAATAACATTAAAGCAATAAATGAAGGCCAGTTGAACCTGAATATCAAAAAGACAGGCAACAGTATTTTTGATAATATGACATCTTCAGTAAACGAATTCCTGTATAAGATAAGAAAGCTTATCGCCTCCTTTGGCGATGTGTCAAAGCGGGTCGTAAAGGATGCCCAGGATGTAGAGAAACAGGCTGAAGCCATCAGGCGCTCATCAGGTGAAATAGCCTCAACGATACAGAATATTGCAGAGTCGGTGAGTAATCAGGCAGAGTACACTCACAACATGATGAATGTGATTCAAAGCTTTGCCAATGATGCTGAGGATATAAACGGAAATGCGGACACAAGCCTTAAGGTGGCAAAGGAGACAAAAGAGACAATAGAGGACAGCTTTGGTAAATTTGCAGAAATCAAGTCCAAAATACTGGAATCAAAGGATTATAACATGAAGGTCCTTGACGCCCTAAATAACTTGGATGAGAAGATCAAAGCCGTTAATAATATTACAGAAACGGTTGAAGGCATCGCATCCCAGACCGGTCTTCTGGCATTGAATGCAGCAATAGAGGCTGCCAGGGCAGGTGAGGCGGGAAAGGGCTTTGCAGTAGTTGCGGGTGAGGTTGGAAAGCTTGCTGAAAGCTCAGCGAAATCCGTAGGGGAAATAAAAGAGCTGGTAGGAGGAATAACCGGACAGATAAATGAACTGTCCGTGCATATAAAGGACGAATCTGAGGCAATAGATGAGAATCTGAAGTATGCTGAAGATGTATTGAAAAAGTCGGATACTATCAGTGATACCCTCATTGGAAATATGAAAGCAGCTGAAAAGATCACTGTGCTAACAAGGGAACAGCTGGAGCGTGTAAACCGAATTGAGAGCGAAATAGAGAAAATAAATGATATCACTCAGCAAAATGCTGCAGTCGCAGAGGAGATAGGGGCTTCAACACAGGAGCAATTTGCAACCATTGAAGCGGTACATGGAAATATTGTGAAGCTTATGGACAGGCTGGAAGAATCCAACGGAATAATTGCAGATTTCATGAAAGGCTTCAAGGTAACTGAGGAGATAAAAGAGAAGATAAAAAAGACCCAGGAGCTGCTCAGGGATATTTCTCGTAAGGATAACCTTTTCACTATGGGCAGAGCTGCAGCTGAAAGCTATCTTGTCGATCAGCAGAAGAAGCTGAAATATGTTGAACTTATTGTAATGATCAACAGCAGCGGATATGTCGATGCCGCAACGGTCGATATACCTGAGAAACTGAGGGATTGCAGTGCAAAGCAATATTTCATCAAAGCCAGCCAGGGTGAGGAGTACATATCCGAGGAGTATATCTCGGTGGCTTCCGGTAATTATAACATATCAGTTTCTATGCCGGTCTTGTCTGATGGAGTCATCAGTGGTATCATAATGGCAGATATAAATATCAATGAAGGTTGATCCAGAAAAAACATATCTGGAGATACCGGGCAGAATAGTATAGCAGGAAAGAGGTTACGCTGTTTATGGTAACCTCTTTAATATTGGTTGGATTGTCTAGTATACTATGGGGAGGTGTTGACAATGGCGGCTGAACAGCATCCTGATTATAAAGAAGAAAGGCTAAGGCTGGACTCGACACTGGGATATGTTGAACAGAGCATAGCAACAATGGTAGAAAAGAAGAAAAGGCTTGAAGGGGCTATTGACAGGAACAAGAAGCATGGAAGCGGCGATAACAGCCAACAGTATATAGAGCTGATGATCGACTCAATGCTTCAGGAGAGGGCTGCTCTTAGACTTAGGAATCTACTAGCTGCAAGAGACCGTCCCTATTTTGCCAGGATAGACTTCCACGAAGAAGACAAACCAAGGCACGAAAAGCTGTACATTGGTAAAATGGCGCTCATCAGGGAGTCGGACCAGGAGCTTATAATAGTGGATTGGAGGGCTCCTGTGGCGAACCTCTATTACGAGGGACGCTTGGGGGATGCCGCATACAACAGCCCCAACGGGGAAATAGGCGGAAGGCTGTTGCTGAAGAGACAGTTCTCCATTGATGAAGGAAAGCTGCGGGAGATATTTGACATAGATATCACGACCAACGATGAGTTCCTTCAAGCATCCCTCGGGGCTAATGCAGACAGCAGACTTAAGGAGATAGTGTCAACGATACAGGAGGAGCAGAATCGTGTAATAAGGGCGGACATGTGGAAGCCCCTCATTGTGCAGGGAGCCGCCGGAAGCGGGAAAACGACCATAGCCCTTCACCGCATAGCTTATCTGATATATACCTATGAAAGCACCTTCAAGCCGGAAAATTTCATGATAATTGCACCGACCAAATTCTTTCTGAATTACATATCTGATGTACTTCCGGAGCTTGGAGTTGAAAAGACAAGACAGACGACCTTCGAAGAATTCGCCGCAAGCATCATAGGGCAGAAATTCAAGATAAGGGATGCAAATGAAAAGCTCCTTAGCTTTATAGCACCGAACCTTGGGGAGGAGCAGCTGATCAGAAACAGGCTGCTCAGGCAGGAGTCTGAATTCAAGAGCTCCATGACCTTCAGGGATGTGCTGGATGAGTACATATGTGTCGTAGAGCAAGGCTTCATTCCCAGAGAGGATTTTCGTCTGCTCACAAAAGTAATATATACCTACGAGGAGATCAACAGGCTTTTTCTTTCGGACTACAGGAAACAGCCCTTTGCACAAAGGATAGAGGAGATAAAGAAGCACCTCACAAACAGGCTTAAGGCAAGAAAGCAGGCTGTCATAGAAGAGGCACAAGCTCTATGCGACAAAAAGGTGAAGCAGCTGAAGCTTAAGCTGGAGGAGGGTGAAGAGCGGCGACAGCTTATAGTTGAGCTGATAGACAAGAAGAATGACTTTATAGCCAGGGTTGAACAGTACTGCAAAAACGCAGTAAAGGATTATGTAGCCAAAATATCCCGGCTGGATCCCTATGAATATTATAAGGGGTTTGTGAGCAACAAGGAGCTTTTCGACCGACTGGTGGAAAAGATAACTGGAACAGAGGCGGCAGATTTCATAAGAAATGGCACGCTTAAGGACCTTGAATCCGGGAGCATAGCCCTTGAAGACCTGGCACCGATCATATACCTGAAGTATAAGATCCATGGGGTGGATGAAAAACTGCCGGTAAAGCACATAGTAATTGATGAAGCACAGGATTTCAGTGTCTTTCAGCTCTATGTCCTGAAAAGTATAATAAAGGACAGCTCTTTTACTATACTCGGTGACCTATTCCAGGGCATACATTCCTATAGGGGGATCAGGGATTGGAAAAGCGTCGAGGAGCATGTATTCGGTGAAAGATGCGAAATGCTTGTGCTGGAGCAGAGCTACAGGACAACGGTAGAGATAATGGAAGCAGCAAACAAGGTGATTGCCAGGCTTGAGAATGATGAGCTTGTACCCGCCAAACCGGTCATACGGCATGGGGCTGAAGTGAGACTGGTTGGGAAGGAAAACAGAGAACAAATTGCAGCGGATATTCTGGAAAACGTCAAGCTTTTCAAGCAACAGTTTAAATCTATTGCCATCATATGCAAGACTGCAGAAGCTTGTACTGAAATGCACAGGAATCTCAAGGCCGGAAAAGAAACAGTCAAGCTCATAACCGAGAAGGACAGAGAGTATAAAAGCGGAGTGGTGCTGGTTCCGGCACATTTGTCCAAAGGCTTGGAGTTTGACGCAGTCTTCATAGCTGATGCGGACAGCTATGAAACAGCTGAGTTGGATATAAAGCTTCTCTATGTGGCAATGACCAGGCCTCTGCATAGCTTGACCCTGTATTACCGCGGTGAGCCGGGAAAACTGATTGGGGAGCTGCTGTAAACCGGGCTTATACTGCTTTTCATAGCTCCGGCAGTATCCTTGACGGTGCAGGTGAGGCATATGCAGACTCAAGGCCTTTGAGCATTATCTTTACACCTTCTTCGATCTTTGCATCGTTTACCTTGCAAATACTGAGTCGGAAGCAGTCCTCTCGCTTGAAATCAGGCAGGAACATCATGCCTGCATTTATCAAATGCACATTTTCTGAATGCATGATTTCTAAAAAGTGTTGAGGCCTTATTGCCTCAGAAAGTACAAGGTACGCAAATAGACCGTTAAAGGGGATATACAGGGTCGCTCCCAATGCTTCAAAGGCTTCAGAGTGTTTCCTGAATGTGCGCATTCTCCCCTGATACAGCTTTCTGATTTCTTTTACATGCTTTTCAAACATTCCACTTTTCAGATAGATCTCCAATGCGCCCTGTGAAAGGACCGGAGTATTGAGGTCACAGCTTTTTTTATATTCTCTGAAATTGTTTGCCAGGAGTTTGGGAAGCATTACAGATGCGATCCTTAGTCCTGGCAGCAGGGTTTTTGAGAAGCTTTTCACATAAATTACATGAGAGGTGGAATCCATAGCATGGATCGGATCGGCTTTGGTATCGGTCTCCAGCTCTGACAGGTAGTCATCCTCGACGATGTACACATCGTATTTTTTTGCCAATGAGAGTATCGACCTTTTCTGGTCGTTTGTATATGAAAAACCTGTGGGATTATGAAAGCGTGGTATAGTATAAAAGAATTTTATGTTTCCGTTCTTGAAAAGCCTTTCCAGTTCTTCCAGATCGATCCCTTCATGGGTCCTCTCAATGCCAAGTGCTGTTATTTTGTTGAGGGAAAGAGAGCTTAACATTCCCACAAAGGTAGGCTGCTCCACAAGGACATTGTTTTTCCCGTTTGGGAAGGACATGGCAGACAGAATAAAAAGAGCCTGTTGGGAACCTGTAGTAATGAATATATCCTCCGGATCACCAAAAACCTGGAAGTTGCGAAGGTATTTCGACAGGGTATTTCTCAACGGATAAAGGCCCTTGGGGTCAGTATATGAGAAAAGGCTGTCCTTGTAAACATCGATAGCCTTATTAATGCTATGCTGAAACTCCAAATAGGGAAGAGCATCCGCATCTGGTGAAGCAGGGGAAAAGTCTATTATATGCTTGTCCTGGACTGTTGTTGAGGCAAGGTTCCTGCCTTCCACCACATAATAGCCGCTTTTGGGCTTTGAATAAAGCAGATGCTCCAGCTCAAGTGCACCATATGCCCGTATTATTGTAGCCTTATTGCAGTTAAAGGCGAGTGCCGTCTCTCTTATCGAAGGAAGCCTGCTCCCCGGTTTGAGATGACCGGAAGCTATTTCTTT
>CAZNMO010000170.1:0-10165 GCA_964574195.1 uncultured Clostridiaceae bacterium
GAATCACTTGGATATCCGAAGGCTACTCCTATTAATGTGGAAGTAGTAGAGGGAATAATTGTTCCTGTATATTTAGAAATAAAAAAGTATAATGGCGCACCGCTACTCTGGGTAGTATTAGGGCATATACCAGATCCCAACACAAACATCATGCAAGGCACCACTTTTTATGGTGCCGATACTAACGAGGAACTAGATACGAATACAACATCAACACTTGAAAATGAAGAATTAGTTACAAAAATCTTTTTTGGTATGTCAGAGCCACCACGCTGGATCCTCTTAATAGGTATAAATCAAATTGCCTTGATTGATCGCAACAAATGGAATGAAAAGCGTTATCTGCACTTTGATCTTGAAGAAATCTTTAGTCGGCGCGAGGAGACCACACTCCAAGCACTATCTGTGTTGTTGCATAGAGAAAGTTTATGTCCAGAGGATGGAAATTCTCTCTTAGATAAATTGGATGAGAATTCTCATCGTCATTCGACATCGGTATCACAAGATCTTAAATATGCTCTACGAGAATCCATTGAGCTACTTGGGAACGAAGTTATCTTTGATATGACCCATCGTTTAGGCAGAGATATGGAAACTAATCCTATAAATGCTGAACAGTTAACATTGGAATGCCTTAGATTTATGTATCGTATGCTTTTTGTTCTTTTTATTGAAGCTAGACCCGAACTCGGCTATGCACCCATGAAATCACAACCTTACGTGCAAGGCTATTCATTTGAAAGTTTGCGAGACATTGCAGATAAGGTGAGGGAAGAGACTAGTGAAGTAGGTAAAGGCTACTATCTGCACGATACATTATCTATGCTATATGAATTAATTTACAACGGATATCCTGAGGATGAGGCGAAATTAAAGGAATTAGCCGGGAGAGAATCCGTACATGACGTATTTGTTATTGATCCACTAAAAGCACATATCTTTGATCCGGAATATACACCAATGGTTACTGCTGTAAAATTGAGTAATAAAGTAATGCTAAAAATAATTGATCTCATGAGTATCACAAGATCAACTGGTCGACGCTATGAGCGACGTGGACGGATATCATATGCCTCTCTGGGTATTAATCAGTTAGGAGCTGTTTATGAGGCGTTACTATCTTACCGTGGATTTATAGCTGAAGAAACCTTATATGAAGTGAAAAGTGAAACAGCTATTTTCGACCAGATGAATGTTGGCTATTTTGTGCCGGAACGTGAATTAGAGAATTATACGGAAGAAGAGCGGGTCCGATATGAATCCGGAGATGACCGGGGAAAATTGCGAAAATATGAGAAGGGTAATTTTATATATCGACTCGCAGGGCGCGAACGAGAAAAGTCTGCTTCATATTACACTCCTGAAGTGTTGACGAAATCTTTAGTTAAATATGCGCTTAAAGAATTACTTGAAGATAAAACCGCGGATGAGATCCTACAACTTACTATATGTGAGCCAGCTATGGGAAGTGCGGCCTTCTTGAACGAGGCTATCACTCAAATGGCAGAAGCATATTTAGATATGAAACAAAAAGAACTGGGTGAAATTATATCTTCTGAGGATCGTTATCAAGAACTTCAACGAGTTAAAATGTATATTGCTGATCGCAATGCCTATGGTATTGACTTGAATCCAGTTGCTGTTGAACTAGCCGAAGTATCTCTATGGCTTAATACGATATATAAGGGTGCGTTTGTACCATGGTTTGGCATGCAACTAGTGAATGGAAATTCACTAATAGGTGCGAGAAAACAGTGTTACCGGACTGAACAGTTGCAGGCAAAAAGAGCTCCAGGCAGATGGTATGATCATGCACCAGAACGAATTATAGCTGGTAGTAAGCGTAGGCCGAAGAAGCAAGTCTACCATTTTCTTTTGGGCGATCCTGGAATGGCAAACTACACAGATACTGTAATTAAAAGCATTGCACCTGAAGAAATTAAGAAAATAAAAAAGTGGAGCCGCGGTTTTGTTGGTGTTTATACCGATGAAGATATCCAGACGCTGCTGCGCCTTTCATCTATCATTGATCATTTGTGGGAAAAGCAGGTCGAACTTCGAAAGAACGTACGCGCACAAACTGTGGATGCACTATCAGTTTATGGACATGATGAGGATATGACAGCTTTTCACTCTACTATCCGTGAAAAAGACCTTATTTATAAGCGCCTTTACAAATCAGAGAAAATGAAAAATGCTGGCCCCTATGCGCGACTAAAGTTTGCAATGGATTATTGGTGTTCCCTATGGTTCTGGCCAATTGAGAAGGCTGATTTTTTACCAACCAGAAGTGAATTTTTATTTGATATGTCTCTGATTCTAGAAGGAGGCATTGTATCGGTTACAAATAATAAAACTGGGCAGCTTTCCTTATTTCCAACGGAATTGGAACAAATGGAAAACCAAATCTTTAATCTTTATAGTGACTTACCCGAAGTCGACCTCCCCGCGCTTTGTGAGCGTAACCCTCGATTAAAGGTAGCTCAGGAAATCGCAGTTGCCAACAAATTTATGCACTGGGAACTGGAATTTGCTGATCTTTTTGAGGAGCGTGGAGGCTTTGATTTAGTTATTGGAAATCCACCTTGGATTAAACTTGAATGGAAGGAAAGCAATATACTCCAAGAGTTTTCTCCAATCATTGCATTGCGAAGATTGTCAGCTAATGATGCTGCGAGAACGAGGAATGAAATTTTAAAAAATATAAATTTCAAAAAAACCTATTTGTCCGAGTATGAATCCGTTTCTTCAACACAAACTTTTATGAATTCGGTTCAAAATTACGATAAATTGGCTGGTGGGAGCGTAAATCTTTACAAAAACTTTTTACCTCAATCGTGGATGTTTGGTGCAAAAGATGGAGTTATGGCATTTATTCATCAAGAAAATATCTTTGACGACGCAAGTGGTGGTGAATTTAGAAAAATCTTATATCCGAAATTGAGACGCCATTATCATTTTATTAATGAGTTAAGGTTATTTCCAGAAGTTCATCATAGTACGGTTTTCAGCCTTAATGTTTATTCAAATATAAATAGTAATGGCTTTGATTGTATTTTTAATTTATACCACCCAAATACAATAGATGAAAGTTATGAAGAAAACGAGAACCCACTTATGGGTCTAAAGGATGACAACAATGAATGGAATATATATGGACATAAGGATCGTAAATTACACATTAGCTCAGAACAACTAAGAGTTTTTGCCAGACTATTTGATGGGAATGATAACGCTGGGGAAGCACGGCTTGCTGTGGTACATGCAAAACAACTTTTAAATGTATTAAAAAAGTTTCTGTATACTGAAAGAAGAGATGTTAACCGATACACTACCTTACTTTGGACAGAAACTTCCGCTATATCTGAAGGGCTTATTGAAAGAAAAACAAGTTTTCCAGATGAGCCGAGTGGCAGTATATTACTTGGTGCACAAATTTATAATATGAATCCACTGTTTAAGTCTGCAAGGGCTATTTCGACTAAGAATAGTGATTATGATATTATCGACTTGCAAACTATTCCTAAAAGTTATTTAACCCGTTGCAATTATATAATACGAGTAACGAGTGAAGAATATCGTCAAAAACTTCCAACAACGACCTGGGGCGAAGGTTATGATAATCTGTACAAGATTTTCTCGAGGAAAATGATTGATCCTCAAGGTGAAAGAACACTTATAAGTTGTATTGTTCCTCCAGGCGTTTCACACACTGATGGTATAAGAGGTGTGACATATCAATCTCCATGGATGTTGTGTTATGTTGCAGGATTATGGTCTAGCATTCCATATGATTTCATAGTAAAAACCCTTAGAAAAGAAAATTTTACTGTTGACACGGTGGATCTACTTCCTATTCCATTTTCAAAGAATGAACAGTTTGAACGTTTTATTGTTCAGCGAGTTCTTATGTTAAATACACTTACACAGCATTACAAACATCTTTGGAAATCAGTGTATAAAGATGAGTTTTGTAATGATGGTTGGACAAAAGTTGATAATAGATTATCAAACGATAAGTTTTCCAGTCAAAGTAAAGAATGGTCAATAAAAAACGTTCTTTTTACTGATTACGAAAGGCGCCAAGCTCAAATTGAAATAGATGTTTTAGTTGCTATGCTATTGGGTTTGACACTTGAAGAGCTAAAAACAATTTATAGTATACAATTCTCTGTTCTTAAAAAATACGAAAATGATACATGGTACGATAAGAATGGTCGCATTGTATTTTCAGCAAAAAACTTAGGCAATCTGACATATAAACGCCCAGAGTGGAACAAGATTAAAGATTCCCAGAGCGGAACATTTACTCGTACGATTACCGATGATACGATACCGGGAGGGCCTGTAGAACGCACAATTGAATACGTAGCACCATTTGACAGCTGCGACCGCGAGCAGGACTATGAAACCGCGTGGAAATTTTTCACTGAGAGATTAGTAGATAAATAATTGGGAGAGGGATATTATGTTGCCTTCGGTTCTTGCAGGACAATTGCAACAAGGGATTTCAGATTATATTAAGACTACATTTCCGATGACCAATCCTGCTTTTCAGGGGTCATTGGAAAAAATGCTGGAAATGAATAACTCTGTGTTCCATGAACCTTATATCAGTGTTCGGCTACCTTTCCGTATCACCGATGAAATGCCTAATTTTTTTCAAGCCATTCATCAAGAATACAAGCCTTATGTCCACCAACAGAGGGCCTTTGAAAGGCTAATGGGTGACGATGGTCGATCAACACTAATTGCTACAGGTACAGGTTCTGGTAAAACTGAATGTTTCCTTTATCCGATTCTGGAATATTGTTATCGCCATCGTGGTGAGAATGGTATTAAAGCTTTAATAATATACCCAATGAACGCACTTGCCTCAGATCAAGCTAAAAGAATCGCTGAGCTTATTTATAATAGTCCCGAACTCCGTGGTAATGTGACAGCAGGTATGTATGTCGGCGGTCATGAAAATCATACTAGCCGTGTGATGGGAGAAAAACAGGTTATAACAGATCACGAAACGATGCTCTCCTCACCACCGGATATATTGCTGACAAACTATAAAATGCTTGATTATCTTTTAGTCCGTCCAAACGATGCTGGACTATGGCGAGAGAATCATCCAGAAACCCTAAAATTTATCGCAGTTGATGAACTGCATACTTTTGATGGAGCGCAGGGTACTGATTTGGCTTGCTTGCTCCGAAGATTAAAAGCACGGCTTTTCACGCCAGCAGGTTATTTATGTTGCATCGGTACTTCTGCAACCATGGGTTCAAAAGACAGTGCTGAAAACATCATCGCTTATGCGGATACCGTTTTTGGTGAACCGTTCGAGAAAGATGCAGTTATTACTGAGGATAGGCTTTCACCAAGAGAATTCTTTGAGGGAAGCGAAGCGGTTGATTTTACAATTCCGACTGAAGAAGTGATTGATTCATTAACGGCTTGTTTAAAAGCAGGAGACCAAGCAGATTATCTTGCTGAGGCAGTTCGGTGTTGGTTTGATAACACTTTTATAACCGAAGACATCATGTCTGAAACATCCCGGCTTGCAATTGGCAAAAGGTTGATGAAACATAGTTTTACTCGCACTTTGATAGCTTACATGGGAGGCAACTATTTGCAGACATCCTATATTTGCGATGAATTGAAATCCAAAGTGCCACAATTTGCTGAATTAAAAAATGCCTCCGTTGCAATAGATGCCTTATTTGCACTTATTTCCCATGCGAGAACAGGCGTAATAGGGAAGTTACGCCCGTTCTTGACGGAACAAACTCAACTATGGATGCGTGAATTAAGACGTTTGTTGGCAAAAGTTTCAGCAGATGATATTACCTATGCGCTTGAAACAGATCTGAACGATCAACAGGCCAAACATTACCTGCCAGTTATTAATTGTCGTGATTGTGGTGAAACCGGATGGGTTTCAATTGCCAATGAGCGTGGTAATTTGACTATTACTGATTTAAGTACCTTTTATAATCTATACTTTAAACAAGATAAAAAAGTAGTGATGGTGTTCCCGCATGATCATGATAGTATTCCCAATCAAATGGGTGCAGCACGTATTTGCAAGGGGTGTTTACAACTACATGTTAGTAGAGATGCCAGTCAATACTGCGCTTCATGCGGTGACGAAACAATCCCAGTCATTTTTCCATTGAATCTTCGTACTAGTGGTTCTAAAGACAATCAGCAGTATGTTTGTCCATTCTGTGGAAGCCGTCGAGGATTAGCAATCATTGGTTTGCGTAGTGCTACAGCAATTAGTGCCAGTATTTCACAAATGTTCGCCTCTAAGTTCAATGACGATAAAAAGGCCTTGGCTTTCTCGGATAATGTACAGGACGCAGCACACAGGGCAGGATTTTTTAATTCGCGAACATGGAAATTCGGTTTACGTAGTGCAATCCAGCGCTATGCTCTTGAAGAAGGTAATGGATTAACTTTAGATGCATTTTCTTCAGGTTTTATTGAATACTGGCATAGACTTTTAACGGAAGAAGAGTTCGTCAGTACGTTCATCGCTCCTAATATGATATGGATGCAGGCTTATGAAAAAATGAAAACTGAAGGTAAGCTTAATTCTGATAAAGAAGCAGCAAAACTGATATCAGACATTGAGCGCCGGCTAATATATGAGATTATGCTGGAATATGGGATGAGTAGTCGGATTGGTAGGACCTTGGAGAAGTCTGGTTGTTCCACAATTCAATTCGATTCAAAGACAATGGCAGAGATCGCATCCAAAGTTAAGGAAAGAACCATAAATGAATTAGGAACACTCTATCAGACTAAGAACATTGTATTTGAACGTATGGTTATCGGTTTTTTGCACATCTTGCGTTCTAATGGAGCATTCAATGATCAGGTATTTAACGGATACGCGAACAATAATGGAAAGAGCTATCTTCTTTCGAATGATAAGGAAAAGTGGATGCCTGGACTGCAAACTGGGCGAAATACACCACGTTTTATTTATGAAGCACTAAATAACAGCAAACGAATCTTTGCTTTTGATTTGGTTTCAGATTCCAAATATGCCGATTGGATTGAATATTGTATCGAGGAATTCTTCATTAGTGAAGAAGTACCTGCTGAGATTTGCAAATTAATATTAAATGAATTGATTAAAAGTGAGATCATTGTGCCCATGCCTTCTTCAGCAGGATACAAGATCTGGGGTCTGGATAAACACATGGTTACGGTTTCCAATGATGTCAAACAGTTTGAATGTGATCTTTGCGGGAATACAATATCTATAGCTAAAGGGAATGCCCATATCTGGGAGAATGCCCCTTGTTTACGAAACGAGTGTGGGGGACACCTCCAAGCAGCAGAAAACACTTCTCTTGATTACTATGGAAAATTGTACAGCAATGGTGACATGGTGCGGGTCTTGGCTAAAGAGCATACTGGTCTCCTTGAACGTGATGACCGGGAAAAACTAGAAAATGACTTCAAACGAAAATCAAAGGAACGAAAACCTTGGGATGTTAATCTCCTTTCTTGTACTCCAACCTTGGAAATGGGAATCGATATTGGTGATCTTTCAACAGTTGTATTATGTAATATCCCACCTGCACAAGCTCAGTTTCAACAAAGAGCGGGACGAGCAGGGCGCAAAGATGGAAATGCGCTGACATTGGCTGTTGCAAATGCTCGTCCGCATGATCTTTATTTCTATGCGGACCCTATAGAGATGATATCAGGAGGGGTGGAACCACCTAAAATATTTTTGCAGGCTTCTGCAGTACTGGAGCGACAATTTGTTGCATACTGTATGGATTGTTGGGTCAAGCGGGGCATTACGAAACATGCTATTCCAAAGCATGTTGGTACTTGTCTTTCAAAACTAAACAACCGACCAAATGATATGTTTCCGTTCAACTTCTTAAATTTTGTGCAAAATAATTTATCCAATTTGCTTCGTACTTTTATCCAGATGTTTACTCAAGACTTGGACGAGGATTCAATTGCGGAACTTCAAACATTTGCCAAGGGGGATAGGCTAAAGGAAAGTCCCATGCACATGAAAGTGTACGAAGCTTTTGAAGGTCTAAAGAAACAAAGGGAAACACTAAATGGGAGTATACAGATGCTAAAATCCCTGATTAAAGACATAGAAAACAAACCCAAGGATAGCTCTTATGATGATGAAATTAAAGAATTAAAGAGCGAACTTATGGCACTATTAAATGTGGTACGCAGCATTAACAAAAAAGATATATTTAATTTTCTTTCCGATGAGGGGCTGCTTCCTAATTATGCCTTTCCAGAGGCTGGGATTATCCTTAAATCAATCTTATACAGAAAAGACGATAGACAGACGGATGAACCTGGGGAAAGCAAGAAAAGTAAATATGAAAAAATGGTTTATGAATATAATCGTTCTGCCTCTTCTGCAATAAGTGAAGTGGCTCCATCAAACAATTTCTATGTTAATGGCCGTAAGTTGACTATTAATCAGGTGGATATCACGACTGCTCAAGCTGCGAAATGGAGGTTATGTCCAAATTGTTCACATTCTCAGATTGAAGAAACCGGAAAAAATGTAGCAGCTTGTCCAGAGTGCGGCAGTCCTGCATGGGCGGACTCCGGTCAATTGCGTACAATGTTGAAGGTTCAGATGGTTTACTCAAACATGGACTATACAAAAAGTTTAATTGATGATAAGAGTGATGATAGAAACTCGACTTTTTATTGCAAGCAGATGCTGGTTGATGTTAACGAGGACAAAGATATAATTAAAGCCTATCGAATGGACAATGACGAATTTGCCTTCGGTTATGAGTTTGTAAAGAAAGCTACTATACGCGAAATTAACTTTGGTGAGAAGGATATTGTTGGAGAGAAATTAACGGTTGCAGGAACAGAAGAAGTCAGGAAAGGCTTTAAGATTTGTAAATATTGTGGAAAGCTGCAGTCTGAAAATGGAATACCAGAACACTCCTATACTTGTAAAGCCAGAAAACCGTTACCAGGTAATGAAGAACCTTATGAAGAGTGTCTTTTCCTTTATCGCGAATTCGTCACTGAAGCGCTTAGAATCCTTATCCCATCGACTACTATGGATACTACCAGGGTACGGCAGGAATCATTCACAGCAGCATTTATGCTCGGTATGAAAAAATATTTTGGGAATGTCGATCATCTGCAGGCTTGCATAAGTGAGGTACCAATTGCTAATGCGGATTATAGGAAACAATATCTGGTAATCTATGATTCGGTCCCAGGTGGTACAGGCTATTTGAAACAATTAATGCAACATGACAATGCACTGATTGAGATTTTTGAAAGAGCACTGTCGGTAATGGAGGATTGTACTTGTAAGGATGATCCCCATAAGGATGGATGCTATCATTGCTTGTTTGCATATCGTCAAAGTCAAAGCATTGGTCAAATTTCTAGGAAATCTGCTATACATTTGTTGAAGCTTATCTTAAGTGGTAAAAGAAACATTGAGGAAATTCCTAAACTTGGTAATATTCCTGTTAATTCGCTTTTTGAAAGTGAACTTGAGCGCATGTTTATAGAAGCTCTTAATCACATGAATAACGATAAAAGGAAGCTTACAATTACTAAAGAACTCATTAACAATAAAGAAGGATATGTACTGAAGATTGGTGACGGCCTATGGAATATTGAGCCTCAGGTGTTGCTCGATCATGAATATGGCGTATCTGTTCCATCTCGTGCTGATTTTGTCTTGTGGCCGGCAAGAACATCTCCGAAAGGTCAGAAACCCATTGCAGTATTTACCGATGGATTCTTATATCATAAAGATAAAGTGGATGATGATACTCTTAAACGTGAAGCTATTCGTCGAAGCAATGGATTTCGAGTATGGATGCTAAGTTGGAAAGATGTTCAAAGTGCATTCCAACTACAGGGTGATTATGCAACAGGAACATTGACACAGGAGTATATGCCATCTGGTCCAACAGTATATAAACCAACGGTAGAGGATGGCAATGCTCAGAGTTTAGAGCCAAGTCGAGTAAGTAATTTTGAATTGTTAATTCAGTATTTAGAGAATTCTGATGCCGAAAAGCTATTCGCCGTTCATGCTAAAGCATATGCACTATCTTTGCTTGAACCTAGGAATAGAAACAACAGTATTGCCTTTTCAAATTGGAAATATCTCATTAACCCAATC
>CAZNMO010000171.1:0-10111 GCA_964574195.1 uncultured Clostridiaceae bacterium
AAGCTGGTTTTGACCTTCCGGACCGAGGAAAAGCAGGTATCGTGCCTCAATACCTTTGTAACCTGCATGCCTGAGGAGTGGGGGGTACTTTTCTTCAAGCAGCTTGCAACAAAACGGCCGGAGGAGTTTATGGAGGTAATACAAAAGTTTGATGCTTATGGGAAGATTGCCAGCAGGATATTCCAGGCACTTCAGTCCTGATGAGAGGCGGGTGTAGCTGTTATGAGAATGAATGACGCGATGCTGCATCTTTTGCTGAAGCAGCCCTTTTACGGATATGTGGCGGCTTCTGTAACTCCAGCAGAGAGTGAAGAAGTATCAACGATACAAATGATCAATGAATCCGCACTTAAGCTGCTTTACAACAAAAAGTGGTTTGAAGCGCTTAAGGATGCAAACGCCATTGGGGTGATAATCCATGAACTGCTGCACATTATTTTTCTCCACCCCTATAGAAGGGAAGGCAGGAACCTGCTTCTATGGACCGTAGCTTGTGATATGGCGGTAAATGAGCAGCTGCCGCTGGAACTGCTTACGGAGAATTCCATAACAGTTGAGAAGATAGCTTCAGAAATCAGGGAGAAACTACCACGGTCAAAAAGCGCGGAATTCTACTATGAAGTAATAGTCAGAGAGGAGAGTCAGTTCAGCTTTTTTGAGGTCAATGATGAAATAAGGGTAACCTTGAAAAGTGGACTGGAGCTTAAGGCAAACAGGCAGATGCCGGATGACAGCTCGGAAATCAACAAAAGCGCACTGAAAAGCATGATGTCAGAGCTTATGAAACAGGCACAGTTTGAAGGTGAGATACCCAGTGGAGTAAGTATGTTGATATCAGATATTTACAGTGCTACCGACATTAATTGGAGAAATGTTCTAAGACGGTTTCTGACAGGCAAAGGCAGGGTTACGAAATACAAGAGCTACAAGAAGGAATCCAGGCGATTTGAAAACCTTCCGGGCAACAAGCGTACACTGGGTCTGAACGCATTGATAGCCCTGGATGCAAGCGGCTCCATATCTGACAAGCAGCTTTCACTTTTTCATGGCGAGCTGTTGAAGATAAAAAAAATAACTGGAGCCAAGCTGCTTGTTACCCAGTTTGATACTGAATGTACCTTGCCTGTGGCTATAGAGCGGTATACCCGGGATAAGAAAAGAGTGAAAAATGGTGGAACAGATTACAGGCCAGTTTTTGAAATGGCGGATGCCCTCGGTATGTCCCTGCTTGTTATTTTTACTGACGGTGAGGGTACGGCACCGGCTGAAGCAAACCAGAAAGTCATCTGGATGCTGCCTGCCAATGGAAAACGTCCGGCGAGCTATGGGCACTGTGTCAACTACCAGAAATAGGAGGTATGAGAATGCTTGAACTGAAATTCTATATAGTGGGCGGGTATATAAAAATAGAGCAAAAGGCCTTTCTACAGGAAATGCTGGGCAAGGACAGCTGCCTCCGTCAGATATTGAACTGGAAGGGAACCGAAGGGTTTGGAGAAAAACACCCTTTGGTAGGTGAGCCGGATGAGAATGGAATAGTGACTATAAACTTTAATTTTACAGTTCATGTTGAGCTTGGGCAATCAGCTACAGACTTACTTGCCAAGCTTAAGGATAGATATGGGGATCGTGTCGGCGGCAAGATATGCTGTAGGTGGCTTGCAGGCTATAGTATGAGTAACTTTACTATTGACATGGATTCGGAAAAGACTGAGCAGATATTTCAATATTAGAGAAAAATATTTAATATTAATTATTAACATGATATAATAGTATAAACAATAGGTATTATATATTATTCCGGTAATGAAGGGGAAATGCGTATGTCTCTTCAGATAGGTTTGAACAACTATGGCAATATAAATCAGTATTCCGGATATGCCGGTGGTGCAGATGCAACTGCTCCAGTTGGAAACACATCAACAAATGGACAGGTTCCGGGATCAATCAACATGCAGGATGACAAGCTTATGAAAAAAATAGGCGCTGTTGAGTGTAAGACCTGTCAAAGTCGTAAGTATGTAGATGGCTCCGATGATCCGGGTGTATCCTTCAAAACTCCTACAAATGTATCAGTGGAAGGCTCCGGTTCGGCTGTTATGGCTCATGAGCAGGAGCATGTTTCTAGGAATGCTGCAAAGGCGCAGCAGGAAGGCCGGAAGATAGTTTCACAGTCGGTCCAGATATATACTGATGTCTGTCCGGAATGTGGAAGGTCTTATACTTCCGGAGGAAAGACAACAACAGTTACCAAGGGGGATAACAGTAATAACGATTACTTTATGGAGAATATGAGAAAGTCAATGGGCAATTATTTCGGCAAGTATTTTGATGAAAAAGCATAAATGCTTCTTTCCAATTATGGAAAGAAGCATTTCCTTTAGAATCCGAAAAGATCTCCCTGTGGGAATAATCCGTATAAGCCTCCCGTATGAATAAAGAGTATATTCTTGTATTTGTTGAAGGTTCCCTTCTTAATTTCTTTTGTCAGTCCGTACATGGCCTTTCCTGTATATACCGGATCAAGGATGATGCCTTCCAGCTTTGCCAGGTAGCTTATGAAATCCAGTTCTTCAGGACTGCTTAAAGCATAGCCCCTTCCAACGTAGCCGCCCACTATGTTTATCTTATCAAAATCGATATCGATCCCCGTATTCAAATATCCAATGCTCTCTTTGAGAATTTCAGGTATACGGGCCTCAAAATAGGCTTCATCGCCGCCTACGATAATACCATATACATCTGCAGTATTTCCATGGAGTTTGTTTGCTAGCCACAGCCCTGAATATGTGCCCCCGGAGCCTGTCGCAAGCACTATGCAGTCAAATTCTACATTCATTTCCTTTCCCTGAGACAGTATTTCTTCCATGGCTGTGTAATATCCGAAGCTGCCTATTCCATTGGAAGCTCCCTCCGGGATTATGTAAGGCTTGAAACCCTGCTGCTCCATTTCCGCTTTAATGGCTTCCATTATCTCTCCTCTGCTATTGCTGTATTGATCAGCTGTAATAAACCGTATTTCAGCACCCAGCAGCCTGTCAATCAGAAGATTGCCTTCGGGTTTGGTATCCTTTTCGCCTCTTAACACCAGACAGCTCTTTATTCCAAGCTTTGCAGCGGCTGCTGCGGTAGCGCGACAGTGATTGGACTGGATACCTCCGCAGGTTATCAGATAATCACAGCCCTTATCCAGGGCTTCCTTCACAGAGTATTCAAGCTTTCTGACCTTGTTGCCTGAAAGCTCTGTTCCTGTCTGGTCATCTCTTTTTATGTAGATATCCGGACCTCCGGCTGCCTTTGAAAGCTTTTCCAGCTTTTCTATCCTTGTCGGCAGGTTTGCCAGACGAAGTCTTTCGGGAATTCTTATCATGCTAAAGCCTCCTGAATAAATATTTGATTTAATTATAGCCTATATTTAGAATAAATTATATACTGTAAGAAGAATGCGGTACAATAGAGGTTCAATGCGACTAAAGCTAAGGAAGAGGTTATGCAAATGAGTGATATAGCCGGAAAAGGCTGCGAAATACTGGTTCCCTTCAATGAAAGGAAACCGCTGGCAGACATTGAAAGAAGCCTTATAAAGAAATATAGGAAATATCTGTGGAGTAAATTTATAAAAGCTATCAAGGATTTTCAGCTGGTTGAGGAAGGTGACCGGATAGCCGTCGGTGTATCCGGAGGCAAGGACAGCATGGTCATGGCAAAGCTTTTCCAGGAACTGCAGAAGCATGGAGAGGTTCACTTTGATCTGGAATTCATAGCTATGGACCCGGGCTATCACAGCAACATAAAAGAGCTGCTGATAGACAACTGCAAATACCTGGATATTCCCATACATATGTTTGAGTCCGGTATATTTGAGGTAGTAGACAGGATAGCAAAGGATTACCCCTGCTATATGTGCGCAAAGATGCGCAGGGGTGCTCTTTATTCTAAGGCCATGGAGCTGGGCTGCAACAAGCTGGCTCTGGGTCATCACTTCAACGATGTGATAGAAACTACCATGCTGAATGTATTGTATACCGGCAGCTTCAAGACGATGTTGCCCAAGCTGCATTCCACCAATTTCAAGGGACTGGAGCTTATCAGGCCGCTATATTATGTGGAAGAGGAATATATTGAAAGGTTCACCCGAAGCAGCGGTATCTGGCCTCTTAACTGTGCTTGTATGGTAGCTGCCGAGAAGATTGCAAACAAGCGCTTTGAGGTGAAGGCACTCATAAATGAGCTTAAGGGGAAAATAGAAAATGTGGATACCAATATACTAAGAGCTACACAGAATGTAAACCTGGAAGCCATACTGGGCTGGCATAAAGGCGGGAAGCATCATTCCTATCTGGACTTTTATGACGATGAAGCCTTGGAGGGTGGGGCTGAAGAAGAATAAAAAAGGGCTGTTTTACAACAGCTCCTTTTTCAGTGCCAGCTGCCGTCCGCTTTGTCGCGCTTATAGGCTATCAGCACTACTTCACCGCCGATTTGCTCTCCCAGCTGGTTTTCAAATTCCGTGAGCAGTTGAACTGCTTTCTTGTTGTCCTTGACCTCCGCTAGCTGGAAATGTTCTTCCATACCCATATGTATTCCTCCCATGTTTGTGCTATTTGCATTTCACTTTATTCTCTGCTGTTCTGAATAAATTATGTAATCTTTCACTTCACCAACAGCAATCTGGCTTGAAAGTCATATCATTCATATATACAGTCATATATCACAAATGCAGTATCAAGAGCGCAGTCCATTCCAGTTAAAAAAGACCGGTTGCCGATCAGGCCCAATACCTTTTCGATACCAATGTCAGCATAGATGTATCTGATGATCTCAACACAGAGTGACGAAGCCTCTCTGGCAGCGGCTTCGAACATCTCAGGAAAGGAATCGGTGAGTGATGAGGCTTGGTCCCAGGGCAGGTGCCATGTGCTGTGCTGCAGATTCAGTATGTCTTTGCCCTTATTTATTTTCAAGGGAAGTATCATGCTCGAAAAAAGAGGCGGTTTATTAAGGAGCTTTTCAGCCTTTTCCACCAGAAGCTTTTTAAAGCCGGTACTGTCCTTGAGTGCCGAAGCTATATCGGCAATATCGTTGACAGCCCTGCATACGGTGACTTCAGCCAGGTTTTCGCCATATACCCTGGCGAATAAGTCTGAGTACATTTTGCCAATTGCTGCGATGGCTTGTGCCGGTATCCTGATTTGCTGGGAAGCATTAAAACGGGGTGGAGTCTTCCCTAACTCCCTTTCAAGCATCAAAACATCCAGTTCGGATTCAAACCTCCTATGATAGCAGGTATATTTGGGGGTATAGCTCTCGCCTTCCCTGACAAAGCCGGTTTTGTAGAAAATATATGGATGGGTGTGGCAATCCAGTATATAGTGACATACATAACCACAGAGATATGCAGTCAGAGTGCCCTTGGAGGCTTTATCAGCTGCTTTTGCATACATCAGGGCTTCCTTCATGAAAGCTCCTGTTTTTTCATTATGCAATCTTTCTCCTGATTCCGGGATGCCCATACTCTTTGTCCAAGGCCATGCCCCATAATAGAACAGGATATCGGGGCCTTGGGTACCGAGATTGAAGGCATTCCGGCAGTTTTCTATAAAGCTGCTTGTATGCTTGTCATCAACAAACTCCAGCATTTTGTTTCCACAAAGATAATGTGTTATTAATGCAGGCATATTTTCACTCCTTCTTTGATCTATATATATCATAGCTCTTTTATAACACTAATAACAGTGGGAGTTGAAGGTTTTCCAGCCTATAAAAAGGTTCCATGCTATACCTGCATGGAACCCTTTCTGAATATATAAGTGAATATAACAAGCATTATGGATAGCAGCATGACCGCCAAGGTCAGTACCGATATCCCGAATGTATCTGCAAGCCGTCCGATCCCCGATGGGATGAAGAAGCCGCTAAGGCCTGCAAACACTGAAATAAAGCCCGCAGCCATCCCGGAGCTTTCATGGAAATGCGCAGTAACTACGGCCATTGCAGTTGGAAACTGGCCCGAAAGCATAAAGCCGAGTATTGCGATCAAAAGCAGGGTCCAGTTACCCTGGGGGAGCAGTCTCCATAATAAAGAAAGCATCAATGTTCCCAAGCTGGCAGCCAGCATGTAGTTGGTAAGGCCGATTCGGTCGGCGATCCTGCCTGAGAATAATCTGCCCGCAGTTAAGGACATCCAGAATACCGTAGCTGTCAAAGAGGCAGGTATGCTGCTGTCAGGCAGTGAAGAGTTCCAGAATTCTGTGATCCAGCCGCCTGTAGAAACCTCCACGCCAACATAAAAGAACATTGCGATCCCTGCAACCCAGAGGAAGGGACTTGTCAGCGGATTTGAAGCCTTACCTGAAGGCTTGTCCCATGTTTGAGTACTGATCTTTTTCTCGGTTATTCTGTATCTCAGCAGCAGGACGCTGACAATGACCGGCCCGACAAGTGCCAAACCGAAGCAATATCTCCAGTTCCCAAGGTATTCCGCGCAGACCAGGGCTAAAAGAGGAGCTATGATAGCTCCGACTCCATAGAAGAAGTGTACGAAATTCATATCGCTGCCTTTGTTCTCCTCCGAAGAGTCGGCACAAAGCACATTGATCCCCAGCTCATATATTCCATACCCAAAACCGATTATAAAGTTGAAGGTATATAAAAACTGATAATTATTTGCAATCAGACAACCAAGCAGTCCGGCAATCATCAGGACGCTTCCGGAAAGCATGAAAGCCCTTTTTCCGATTTTGTTTATCAGGTAGCCGCCGATCATGGAAGTTATGAGCATTCCTATAAACTGTCCCGAAAGCAGCATTCCCCCCTGACTGTAGTTGATGTCGATATCCGTGCGTATTGCAGGAAGTATGGGCCCCATGATATTTGCCACTATTCCTACTGAGATAAAACCTATGTATTGTACCAGCTTCGAAATGTGCTTCAATCGATTCACCCCGTTAATAGTATTAATAATGCAATATAAAACATTGTAATACTTAAAGGTGCATTAGGCAAGAAGAAATCGGCAAGGAGCGTAACAGCGGAATGATGCGACACAGTTGCATTTATCGATTGTAGTGAATAATATGAAAATATACTGATTTTGGGGGGTGAGGCAATTGTATTATGGTGGAAACAGACAAGTAAAAGTTCAAAGAGCAGTTGCGGAGATAAAGGGAGGGCCCTTTGCGCCGGAGCTTAAGGGAAGAGTCATTTTTAATGATGTTTCGGGAGGAACCTGGATATGTGTTATGGTAACGGGGCTTCCCCGATTCAAACAGGGTGAAAAGGGAGAACAACCTGTGGGGCCCCATGGGTTTCATGTCCATGAAAATGGAAGCTGCCAGGTAGGAGATCCAAAGGATCCTTTCAAGGCAGCCGGTGGGCATTGGAATCCGGATAACCAACCCCATGGTAACCATGCAGGAGATTTTCCGGTATTGTTTTCCAACAAGGGTACGGCGAGGATGTGCTTTTTTACCGACAGGTTCAGAATAGCCGATATAGCAGGCAAAGCAGTGATTATACACGAGAGTCCTGACGACTACAGATCCCAGCCTGCGGGCAATTCAGGGAGAAGGTTGGGCTGTGGTGTGGTAAGGCTTCTTACAGATATTCCACAGTGATTTCATCGGAGGACTCAACCGCTATTTCCCTTGGGATCTTGATTTCCAGGACTCTATCCTTGAAGGCTGCAATAGCACCTTCTTTTTTTGTGCCTGGAGGAAGAGGGACCATATGGTCGTTGCCTGAAGGATCGCCCTTAATGGTCACATGGCTTGGAGCTATCGATATTTTTATATCCTTCTCGTCAATATCATCAGGTATAGCAGTTCGCACTATCACAAAACCATGTATTTCAAAGGATTGTGGGTATAGTCTGTTTGAAGTTTCTTCCTGAATATCCTCTCTAATAATAGTTTCTTTCCTGGCATTGCTGTAATTCATATTGCTGAAATATTGGGATAAAGGTAAAGCAAGGGATTGCGCCAGAGGTGCAAGTATGGCCTGGGTCAATGGGTTTGCCACAGACTGCATCAGCAGCTCTTGTATAAGTGCAGGCAGCTCTGCCGTATTGCCCTTTGCCATCATATCCCTCAGCTGGGCGCTTATTTTAGCGGGATCGTAGTATTGATCTGCTGGACACAAATTTATCACCACCTAATATGATTTCTATTTGCTTTTGGAATGCTTGTCGGTCTTTTTATTATTGTCAAAGAACTTATCTGCGGCCAGTCTTTTGATCCAATCGGGGATCTCATCGGTATCGGCTTTGTTCAGCATGTCTACCATATTGGTATCCTTGAGAACGGAACACAAATCGGATATGTCGTTGTTGTCACCTGTAATCGAGCCAAAGCCTTGGTTCTGCTTCATAAAGCTCTGAAAGCCCACAGGCAGGTTATTGCCCAAATTTATACAGGAGGCCCCTCCCACCGAACCTATTCTTATATTGCCTATAAAAAAAACAGGGGACATGTTATCCATCAGGTATCCTCCTTTGAGCTGTCGTTATCCTTGCTCTTTTTCTTTTTTCCTTTTCTATCTGTGGGCTTGCAGACGGGCTTCCGGTCATCAAAGTTGTTGCCTATATTCAATGTGCCGCTTAATTCCTTGATATCCAGGGCGTCAAGGCGAAAGATCATGTTCTCCAACTGCTGCACATCCAGCTTTTCAATATTTATATGGTATTCCGGCTTGCTTTTTAGCTTTTCCACTTCATCTTCAAGGCAGTTGAGCTTCTTTAATATCTCCCTGAGCAGCAGGGAGTCGCAGTTATTTCCATTATGCTTGGTCATTGATCATATCACTCCGCCTCTCAGACAGCAGTGTCTTACTCTTCTTCCAGGCAAGGCCTGATTACCGCACTTTGGTTATTCACGGAGCTGTTGAAATCACCGTCAAGACTTCCGAAGCCTTCATCAACCTTAAGACTGGATCGCCATTTCACCTGAAGATTATCTCCCGTAAAGACTCCGGAAGTATCGGATATCTTGTCGATAATGAGGTCACCGAATTCTATCCTGACCATTTATTTTTCACACCTTTCCATTTTCTTTTCAACAAGCTTTTGGAAGTACTCCAAAACCTGACTGCTGCTCTCTGGGTCCGTTACAACGCAACATGGGTTTTCCAGTGCATTCTCCTCACCGGTGACAATGCCGAAACCTGCCTGTTGCCTGCACTGTGAGTACCAGAGATATTGAACGTTATCTCCGGCAAATATTCCTGAACCCGAAATGATCGAGTTGATCCTAATATTGTTGAAGCATATACCTTCGGGCTGCCTGATATCAGACATTGGAACCCCTCCTTTGAGAAAATGGCTATGGTATCCACTTGCTAATAAACCTTGCTGCAGCGTTTCTTTTTGGAGCTCCGACAGCCGTGAATAATGATGTTGTCCTTTAGCTCTTTACCGGCAGGCTGTTTGATACCGTTATAATTACTAGTTATTATGGGGGTGTCAATAAGGTCATTATCCATGAATATATGGACCCCACGGGTGACTATATTACTATTTCCGATTACCTCACCAAAGCCTGATTTGTGGTTGCTGTTGGAGTTCCAACTGCTTTGGGTGTTGCTGCCAACAAATATGCCTGAGTTTGTGCTTATGGAGTTGACAAGTATACTGTTAAAGGTAACGTTGTTGTCCTGTGACAATTGGATCACATCCTATGCCTGGGCTGTGGGGCCGGTCACGTCACTGTCAACTATAGGGGTATCTATAAAATCATTATCTGTCAACAGTGTCAGATTGGCTGTAAACAGATTTCCTGCACCGGCTACCCTGTTGATCGAGCTGGTGTTTTTGCTGTCTGCATCCCAGCTTGAGGCCGCATTGTCGCCGACGAAGACTGCTGCACCGGTGCTTATGTTGTTTACTGCGATACAGTTGAAAATTATCAGGTCGGGCATATGGACACCCCTTTCCTATGGAGAGTATTTCTCTCATATATATTATGCCGTTGTTTCTGCATATGCCACCGCAATGGACAGAACAACTTTGTGTCCTGCTGAATATAATGAAGCAGTATACTTTCTGTTGCGCGACGCGAGCATAGGGTCACTTCTATGTGGTCCCGTTTCGTGTTACGCGAATTCAAGCAAGGCTTCG
>CAZNMO010000172.1:0-10049 GCA_964574195.1 uncultured Clostridiaceae bacterium
CGGTCATAATCTATTCATTGGTTATTACTCCTGTTGCCGCACCGATCATAGGCCAGGTGACAAAGGGTATGCCCGCAGAAAAGGCAGGGATAACGGCTGGCGATAAGATAGTCGATATAAATGATGTCAAGATCTCAAACTGGCAGGAGATGAAGCCAGAGATAGCAAAGCATGAAGGCGAGGAAATGACTGTAACTCTTGAGAATCATGGCGTTCAAAGGGATGTACAGGTGGTACCGATAAAAAACCCGGGCTCAAATGATATAGTGATCGGTGTAACACAGAAGGTAGTGATAGGAGGCTTCTCCATCATAGATGGCTTCAAGACCACCGGTACTATAACCAAAATGATGCTGGGCTTTCTAGGAGAGCTGGTTATGGGGAAGGCCAATACAGATGAAGTAAGCGGCCCCATTTCAATCATTGTATATATGAACGAAGCTGCAAAGACAGGCTTCCTGAATGTGCTTTACCTTACAGCGATAATAAGCCTCAATCTGGGGATAATGAACCTGCTGCCACTTCCGGCCCTTGACGGCGG
The DNA here is from genome assembly GCA_964574195.1 of uncultured Clostridiaceae bacterium. Classification (GTDB taxonomy): domain Bacteria; phylum Bacillota; class Clostridia; order Lutisporales; family Lutisporaceae; genus BRH-c25. Next base: position 542 of record CAZNMO010000172.1, read on the forward strand.
AAGACTGCTGTTCATGCTGTTGGAGCTGGTCAGAAGGAAGAAGCTGCCTGCAGAAAAGGAAGGCATGGTTCATTTTGTAGGACTTGTTGCCCTGATGGCCTTGTCCTTATTCCTGATGTACAGGGATATTATTAAGTTCAATCTTTTGAACATATTCAGGTAGGTAAGCCATGAACAAAAATACAAGAAGAATAAGGATCGGTGACAGGTACATAGGCGGCGGAGAGCCTATACTGATACAATCCATGACAAACACAAAAACTCAGGATGTAGCTGCTACTGTCAACCAGGTAAAAATATTGCAGGAAGCAGGCTGCGACATAGTGAGGGTAGCAGTACCGGATATGGAAGCGGCAGAGGCTATAAAACAGATAAAAAAGGGAATATCCATACCCCTTGTAGCCGACATACATTTTGATCACAGGCTGGCAGTGGAGGCTATCAAAAATGGTGCAGACAAGATAAGGATCAATCCAGGCAACATAGGCGACAGGGAAAGGGTAAGACAAGTCGTATCCGCAGCAAAGGAAAGGGATATACCTATCAGGATAGGTATCAATTCCGGCTCTCTGGAAAAGGAGCTTTTGGAGAAGTATGGACATCCTACAGCTGATGCCTTGGTGGAAAGTACGCTGAACAACATAGCGTTATTGGAATCCATGGATTTCAATAACATTGTCATATCAATAAAATCCTCCGATGTAATGCTTACAGTAGAAAGCTACATAAAAGCTTCAGAAGCAACCGGCTATCCGATGCATATAGGCGTTACAGAGGCGGGAACTGTACTGGCAGGTGCTGTAAAATCCTCTGTAGGGCTTGGAATACTGCTGCACAAAGGTATTGGTGATACATTGCGGGTTTCTCTCACAGGAGATCCGACAGAAGAGATATATGTAGCGAGAGAAATATTGAAAAGCTTGAAGCTGATGCAGGACGGAATAGAGCTTGTATCATGCCCAACCTGCGGAAGGACCAATGTGGACCTTATCAGGGTCGCTGAGGAAGTGGAAAGACTGGTAAGGGATATAGAGGTCAGGAAGCCAATGAAGCTTGCAGTCATGGGCTGTGCGGTCAATGGACCCGGTGAAGCGAAGGAAGCTGACCTGGGTATTGCAGGAGGCAAAGGAGAATTCCTTTTATTCGTTAAAGGCGATATCATAAGGAAGATCCCACAGGACAAGATAATAGAAGAGCTATTGAAAGAGATAAAAAATTTCCAATCCGTATAATTTCTGCAGGCTATGCCAATATATCTATAACAAAGCATAACGGGAGGACGCTATCATGAATGTAACAGCAATAATTCCTGCCTATAATGAGGAGCGTACCATAGCGGGCGTAGTCAGATGCGTAATGCAGGTAGACAAGATACAGAAGGTAATAGTGGTGAGCGACGGCTCTACTGACAAGACAGCGGAAATTGCACGGGAATGCGGGGCAGATGTGATCGAGCTTGAAGAGAATGTTGGAAAGGGCGGCGCTATCAAGGCAGGTGTGAGTGAATGCGGCACTGAGATAATACTTTTTCTTGATGCCGACCTGATAGGGCTTACAAAGCAGCATGTCCTTGATCTGATCCAGCCTGTGCTGGAGAACCGAGCGGACATGACAGTGGGTATATTCCGCAAAGGAAGGGTGGTAACAGACCTGGCACAGAAGGTCACTCCCTATCTTTCAGGGCAGAGAGCGATACGCAAAGCAATAATCGAGAAGCTTCCCAATATGGACATAGCAAGATACGGGGTAGAGGTGGCACTTACAAAGTACCTGAAAAAATATTCGGCCAGGGTCATTGAAGTAGATCTGCCGGATATGACTCATGTGACCAAGGAAGAGAAGCTTGGGCTGGTAAAGGGAGTACAGGCACGGCTCAAAATGTATTGGGACATAGTAAAGATATTGGGCAACAACAAGAAAAAAGAGCAGGATTAAAACTTACGGGGTAATTCTCTTTAGCGTGGAGGTCAATATGCAAAGCAGTACAAAGTTGGATAAGTCGTTTTTTTTGCAGTACAAGGACAGGTTTGAGATCAAAAAAATACGAATATTGAAAAAAGCCAAGGAATGGGAATTGTGCATAAGCTTGAAGGAAGCAGTACCCCTGGCTGAACTAAGCAGTATAGAGAAACAAATAGCAGATTTTTATGGCCTGAACAGAGTGAGGATAGTAGTTGAGGAATCTGCGCTGAATATTGATCCTTCAGAGCTGGTATTATCCCATTGGGAGGATATGAAGAAAATCTTGCTTGCAAATAACCCGTCTTTTACGGGTTTTCTTATGGAGTCGGCACTACAGTATGAGAACGGAAATGTCAAGCTCACGGTGTCATCCAAGGAAGCAGCGGGTTATCTCAGCTCCAGAAAATGCGGTACTATCCTTTCGCAATATATGAAGGATTATTTGAATTTAACCTTGCAGGTTTCCATATGCTTCAATGAAGAAGACCGGCTTTGTGAAGAGGAATACCTGAAATGCTATCTTGAAGAGGAAAACAAGATAGTAGCTGAAGCGTTGAAGCCCAAGAGCGGCGGAAAAGAAAAGCAAAAGGAACGCAATGATGTAGTCATCATGGGAAGAGTCTTCAATGACATACCCGTAAGCATATCCTCCATAGCCGAGGACTCGGGGCGGGTAACGATACAAGGCACTATATTCAATACCGAGGTAAAGAATCTCAATAACGGAAAAACCATCATAATTTTCAACATAACCGACAATACCAACTCTGTTACGGCCAAGATCTTCATAAAAGAAGAAGGCGACACGGCGAAGCTGGTTGAAAACATAACTAAAGGCAGATATGTAAGGATAAAAGGGGATATCCAGTATGATCCCTTTATAAAGGAACTGGTCATATTCCCCATTAATATAGTTGAAGCTACAAAGACTGTCCGCACAGACAACTCTGAGGAGAAGCGCATCGAGCTGCATGCCCACACAGGCATGAGCACCATGGACGGAATATGCTCAGCCACAGACCTTATACTGAGAGCAAAGTCATGGGGCCACAAAGCTATAGCAATAACCGACCATGGAGTGGTGCAGGCGTTCCCAGAAGCCTTTGAGGCGTCGAAAAAACATGGTGTTAAGGTTATATACGGTGTGGAAGGCTATTATGTCAATGATGGAGTACCCATTGTCTATAACCCCGGAAACAGAAGCTTCGAAGATGAGTTTGTCGTATTTGATATAGAAACCACCGGTCTTTCGGCTGTAAAGGACAGAATAACCGAGATAGGTGCGGTGAAGATACGAAACGGACAGCTGGTAGACAGATTTTCAGAGCTGATAAACCCGGAAATTCCGATTCCGGAGAACATAATAAAGCTTACAGGCATAACCAATGCCATGGTGAGGGACAAAGAGACCATAAGGGAGGTACTTCCTAGATTCCTGCAATTTGTCGGAGATGCTCCGCTTATAGCGCACAATGCAAGCTTTGATACCGGCTTCATAAGAGTCAAGGCGGGTGAGCTGGGTATGGAAGTAAACAATACAGTAATTGATACTCTTCAGCTTTCCAGGATACTTCTAACAGAGCTGAAACGGCACAAGCTCAATCTGGTGTGCGAGTATCTGGGAATAAGCCTTGAAAACCATCACAGGGCTGCTGACGACGCAGAGGCGACCGCGGAAATAATGCTGAAGTTCATCAGCATTATGAAGGATAAGGGTATAAAGGATATAGCAGATATAAACAGGCTTACATCCCCGGAGGGAAGCTACAAGAAGCTGGATTCCTACCATATTATACTGCTGGTAAAGAATATGACAGGCCTGAAGAACCTGTACAAGCTCATATCCATGTCACACCTGGACTATTTCTACAAAAAGCCGAGAATACCCAGAAGCCTGCTGACGCAATACAGGGAAGGGCTTATCATAGGCTCAGCCTGTGAAGCAGGAGAGATATTCAGGAATATAATGAGCAATGTGGATGAGAATACTATTCAGGAAAATGTAAGATTTTATGACTATCTTGAGATACAGCCCTGCGGAAACAATGAATTCCTGCTGAGGAACGGAAAGCTTTCCAATAAGGGAGAGCTGGAAGGTATAAACCGGAGGATACTGGAGCTGGGCAGGAAGCTGAATAAACCAGTAGTTGCCACAGGCGATGTACACTTTCTTGAACCGGAGGATGAGATATACCGGAGGATCATAATGGCCGGACAGGGCTATTCTGATGCCGACGACCAGGCTCCCCTATACTTCAAATCCACAGATGAGATGCTTGAGGAATTCAAATATCTTGGCAAGGAAACAGCCCATGAGGTCGTAATAACAAATCCAAACAGGATATATGAGCAGATAGAGGAAATTATCCCCATACCTGAGGATACCTTCCCACCCAAGATAGAAGGTGCCGAAGAGCAGATAAAAGAAATGACCATGAATAAGGTACATGAGATTTATGGTGAGACTCTTCACGAGGTAATTGTGAAACGTCTGGAAAAGGAGCTTAATTCCATCATCAACCATGGTTATGCAGTACTTTACCTTATAGCACAGAAGCTGGTAGCCAAATCCAACAGCGACGGTTATCTTGTAGGCTCCAGAGGCTCTGTAGGTTCCTCCTTCGTGGCCACCATGTGCGATATAACTGAGGTCAACCCATTGCCTCCGCATTATTTATGCACCAACTGCAAGTATGTACATTTTTTCACCGACGGTTCGGTAGAATCAGGGGCGGATCTTGGAGATAAGAATTGTCCGGAATGTGGCAGCGTGCTGAAGAAGGAAGGCCATGACATACCCTTTGAAATGTTTTTGGGCTTCGACGGCGACAAAGAGCCTGATATAGACTTGAACTTTGCAGGTGAATACCAGCCCGAGGCTCATAAATACACCGAAGAGCTTTTTGGAAAGGGCTATGTGTTCAGAGCAGGCACCATAGGCACCATAGCGGAGAAGACGGCTTACGGCTACATAAAGAAGTATTATGAGGAAAGAGGCATAAAAGTCAATAATGCAGAAATGAACAGGCTGGTTCAAGGCTGTACAGGCATCAAGAGGACCACGGGACAGCATCCGGGCGGGGTAATGATAGTACCTAACTATACAGAGATATACAATTTCACCCCCATACAAAGGCCTGCTGATGATACTACCTCAAGTATAATAACTACTCACTTCGATTATCATTCTATCAGCGGGAGGCTTTTGAAGCTGGACATACTGGGGCACGACGTTCCGTCCATCATCAGGATGCTGGAGGATATAACCGGCTTCAATGTTAACAGCATACCGCTGGATGACAAGAAGACCATGAGCCTGTTTACATCTTCAGAGGCTCTACAGATAAACCTGGATGAGATCGACTGTACTGTTGGAAGCCTTGGGATACCGGAATTCGGAACAAAGTTCGTAAGGCAGATGCTTATTGACACACAGCCCAAGACCTTTGCTGAGCTGGTGAGGATATCAGGACTGTCTCATGGGACCGATGTGTGGCTCAACAACGCACAGGATATCATAAAGAGCGGAACAGCAACCTTGAAAGAAGTCATATCCACAAGAGACGATATAATGCTATACCTCTTGTACAAGGGCGTAGCTCCCAAAACAGCATTCAAAACCGCTGAGAACGTAAGAAAAGGAAAGGGCTTGACTCCGGAATTTGAAGAAGCCATGAGGAATCAGGGAGTACCGGACTGGTACATACAATCCTGTAAAACTGTAAAGTACCTGTTTCCAAAAGCCCATGCCACTGCATATGTAATGATGTCCTTCAGAATAGCCTATTACAAGGTGTATTACCCCGAAGCCTTCTATGCAACATATTTCACCGTAAAGCTGGATGACTTCGACGCAGATCTGATCGTAAAAGGAAAAGATGCTGTCAAGGCAAAATGGATAGAAATCGATAGATTGGGGAATAATGCAACTACCAAGGAAAAAAACCTGATGACCGTACTGGAAGTCGCTTATGAAATGTACCTGAGAGACATCAAGCTTCTGCCTGTGGATCTGTATAAATCAGCAGCAGACAAATTCCTGGTCACAGAAGAAGGAATACTTCCTCCTTTAGGTTCATTGCAGGGCCTTGGTGCCAGTGCAGCACAGAATATAGTGGGAACCAGACAGGAATCCAGCTTCATATCCATGGATGACCTGAGGGAAAGGGCTAAGGTTTCCAAAACGGTAATTGAGATAATGAAAAACCACGGATGTCTGGAGGGACTTCCTGAAAGCAACCAGTTGAGTCTTTTTTCCGTAGTGTAGCCATGAACATAAAACTTGCATGTGGTTTCAAAGAGTGTTATAATTTTTTTTGGTGACAGGAAAATTCTGTTTTATTTACTTCCGCAATAGATCAGATTGCAATTGCAGTGCTGGTCACATGACTTTTAAGATTAGAGTGGGCAAACCCACTCTTTCGTATTATTATACACTCATCCTGAACACAGTGAAGGATCTTACCCGGTCATCCGGGACTGTATTCAATACAGTATAAATGAGAAATAATAAGCAAAAATACAGATAAAGGAGAATCAAAAATGGCAAAGAAAAAGGTTGAAGATGTAGTATTTGAGCTTGCCAAGCCGATAACCGACAGATACGACTTTGAAATAGTTGAAGTGGAATACAAGAAGGAAGGCGCGGACTGGTACCTCAGGCTATATATAGACAAGGAAGGCGGTATCACCATAGATGACTGTCAGAAAGTAAGCGAGGAGCTGAGCGATCTTCTTGACGAGGCTGACCCCATTGAGCAGTCCTACATATTTGAGGTGTCCTCCCCCGGCGTAGAAAGGCCCATCAAGACCGACCGGGATTTCGAGAAGAACAATGGGAAGCAGGTAGAGGTCAGGCTTTTTACACCTTTGAACGGTAAGAAGGTTTATGAAGGGATATTAAAAGGCCATACAGCAGAAGCTGTTGATATCGAAACTGAGGACGGCAAGCCGTTGCAACTGGAGAAGAGCGCAATAGCTCTGATAAAGCCTGTAATAAAATTTTAAATATATATGAATGTATGGGAGGGAGTATTAAATGAATGGAGAGTTTCTCCAGGCGTTGGATCAGATAGCCAAGGAAAAAGGAATTTCCAAAGAACTTTTAATTGATGCAATTGATGCTGCACTGGTCACAGCATTCAAAAAGAATTTCGGGACTTCGCAGAACGTCAAGGTCACAATAGACAGGGAGTCCGGTGAAGTTGACGTCTATGCACTGAAGACAGTTGCAGAGGAAGTGGAGAGTGACCTGCTTAACATAAGCCTGCAGGATGCGAAAGCCCTGAACAAGAATTATGAAATCGGCGATGTGGTTGAGATGAAGGTGACTCCAAGAAACTTCGGAAGAATAGCCGCACAGACCGCAAAGCAGGTCGTGGTACAGAGAATTAGAGAAGCAGAACGGGGCATCATATTTGACGAGTATATAAGCAGGGAAAATGAAATTGTTACAGGACTTGTTCAAAGGAAGGAAAAGAACAGTGTTTTCATAGACCTGGGTAAGACAGAAGCTGTATTGGGACCCGGAGAACAGACACCAAATGAGGAGTACAACATAGGAGACAGGATAAAGACCTTCATAGTAGAAGTAAAAAAGACAAACAAAGGACCGCAGATAGTACTGTCCAGAACGCATCCCGGCCTTGTCAAGAGGCTGTTTGAACTGGAGGTTCCTGAAATACAGAGTGGAATAGTGGAAATCAAGAGTATCGCCAGGGAAGCCGGTTCAAGAACCAAGATTGCAGTATACTCCCATGATGAAAATATAGATCCTGTGGGAGCTTGTGTAGGTCAGAGGGGACAGCGGGTACAGGTGATCGTTGATGAGCTTAGGGGAGAAAAGATAGATATCATAGAGTGGAATCCCGATCCGGTGATATTTGTAGGAAGCGCATTGAGTCCGGCTAAAGCGCTGGATGTGCAGATCAATGAAGAAATGAACGCCGCAAAGGTGGTAGTTGCCGATTCGCAGCTTTCACTGGCAATAGGCAAGGAAGGTCAGAATGCCAGACTTGCTGCTAAACTTACTGGTTGGAAGATTGATATAAAGAGTCAGTCGCAGGTTTTCGGTAGTTAAAGGAGGTGGCTCAATGCTCAAAAAAAGGAAAGTACCTCTTAGAAAATGTCTCGGCTGCAACGAGATGAAACCCAAGAAGGAGCTAATAAGGATAGTAAGAAGCCCTGAAGGTAAGGTAGACATCGACAAGGCCGGAAAGGCACCTGGCAGAGGATGCTATATATGCCCGAGCATACAGTGTCTGGAAGCCGCCATTAAGGCAAAAAGAGTGGAAAAGGCACTGGAAGTACCGGTAGACGAAGAAGTTTTCAAAAAACTTAGGGAGCAATTGACCGGTGAATAAGGCTTATTCGATGATAGGCCTTGCCAACAAAGCCGGTAAGTTGGTTTCGGGCGAGGATGCAGTAAGGAATTCTATCAGGAGCGGCAAATCTAAGCTGGTAATACTGGCTGAGGATGCCTCGGACAATACCAAGAAGCGCTTCAATAATTCCGCTGCTTTCTATAAAATAGCATTGATGACATGGGGCTTGAAGGAAGAGTTGGGGAACTGCATAGGGAAAAGTGAAAGGTCGGTAATAGGAATAACCGATGACAACTTCAGCAAGAGTATAACGCAAAGACTTGAAGCAGAAGTGATTAAAAAAGAAAGACCTGGGGGTGATTTACTTGAATAAAGTAAGAATATACGAATTAGCCAAGGAACTGGGAGTTCAGAGTAAAGATCTGGTAACAATAGCGCAAGGGCTTAAGATAGATGTGCACAATCATATGAGCACTCTGGAGGACTCTGATATAGCTATGATAAAAGGAAGTATAAGCAAGAAGCAAGCTGTGCCGGACCAGGATAAGAAGCCAACAGCTCCTGTGAAAAGTGTAGAGACATTAAAACCGGAAGCAAATACGCAGAAAGCAGCCCCGGTTCAACAGTCTCCGCAGAGGCCACAGCAGCAGCAACAACAACAGCAACAACAACAGAGACCTGCACAGGGACAACAATATCAGCAAAGGCCGCAGCAAGGTCAGCAGTCACAGCAGAGACCACCGCAGCAGGGTGGACAACAGCAGAAGCCTGCACAGGGACAGCAGTATCAACAGAGGCCTCAACAATCACAACAGAGACCACCACAGCAGGGAAGTCAGCAGCAACAACAAAGACCGCAGCAAGGTCAACAGCAACAGCAGAGGCCTCAGCAAAGCCAGCAAACACAGCAAAGGCCGCCGCAAAATCAGCAAAGACAACAACAGCGTCCGGCGCAACATCAGCATCCAGCCAATAATACCAGACCGGCAACAACGACCGGAGCTGTTGATACAGCAGCAAAAACCGTTCCTTCTTCTGTAGCCGAAGAAGAAAACGTACAATTGGATTCCAAAAAGGACTTGAACAAGGTTGAGAGAATTGGGAAAAAGCCTCAGAACAGAACACCTCAGGGAGGCAAACCACCATTCAAGCATCAGCAGGGAAGACCTGGTTTCAACAAGAATTTCAGACAAAAAGGCTATGTTGAACCAAAGAAGGAAGAA
>CAZNMO010000173.1:0-10046 GCA_964574195.1 uncultured Clostridiaceae bacterium
AGAGAGGGAGGATGCCCGAATTTCGTCAGTTCGCAACGTAGACACGTTGCTCTAAAAATATAGTGAAATGATCTAAAAAAGCAGTAAATAAGTTATTGATTTTATTGAATTAAAAAAACAAAAAAAGACGTAAATAATTGTTTTTAATGGTTTTATTAAAAATATTATCTGATATAATAACTATATAAGGAATTGGATAGGCTGATTTCTTAATTAGAGCCGAAAGGCTTAAGGTGAAAAAATGAATACTTATACAAATATTTCTATGAAATATTTTTCAAATTTGCTTTTAGCGAATGAAAAAAAATTAGGTCTTAAACTTTCAAAAAACCTTTGCAATCCTGAAAAAATCCATTCAAAAAATTCAATCTTTGCTATTGCTCAAAATGGCAATGAAATTTCAATTTTTGAAATTAAAGATAATTGTGTATTGATTAAAAATTTCGAATTTAAAGCGAAAACTTTGGATGAAGCATACAAAGAAGCTAAAGAAGTATTTGCAGAAATTAAGAAATTTTTTAATCAATAAATTAGGTTGTTTTTGAAGATACGAGCCGAAAGGCTTAAGGAGTTTTTAAGATGAATAAATGGTTTACTTTAGGCGCAACAAGCTTAGAAGAATTGAAAAAAGAATACAGAAAGCTTTGCTTTAAGCATCACCCAGATATGGGAGGATCAACCGAAGCAATGCAAGAAATTAATTCAGAATACGAAAAACTTTTAAAATTAATTATTAGTAAGAAAGCTGATAGTTGCTATTCTGAAAAATCAACATTTACAAGTAGAGAATCAGAAGCAGAAGCAGAAATTAAATTACGTGAAGTCATCGAAAAAATTATCATTTTAGATGGGTTAGAAATTGAAATCATTGGGCTTTGGTTATATGTTTCAGGTAATACATTTGCACATAAAGCAGCTTTAAAAGAGCATGGCTTAAAATACAATCATCACCGTAAAATATGGATTTATGTAGGTACAGAAGCAAAAGGACGAGGAACAAAAGACATGGACGAATTAAGAGCCAAATATGGGAGTGAAAAGGTTAAAAGTGGCAATGATAGAAAGAAAATTGCTTAACAATTTTTAATAAAAAAGCCGTGTAAAACGGCTTTTTTTGTATCAAAGTGATTGAAAAAAATAAGGAAAATGTTATAATTAATTCAAGAAATCGGATAGGCTGATTTCTTATTTTAGAGCTGAAAAGCTTAAGGAGTTTTAAATGTCACTTAGTATTTCTATGGTTGAAATTAAAAAATTATTTCAAAAATTCACTAACTCAACTTTAAATGAAGATGAAAAAATTTATCTGAATACAGCAGATAAAAAAGTTATTTTCACAGCAAGTAAAATCATCACACTTCAATTGTCAAAAAATCATGTGGTTTATACTGAATATGATATTGCAGACAAAGAAAAGATGAAAATTGCATGTCGTGAAACTTTAGGCTTTAGCACTTCATTAGGTTTTTTAGTGAAATTCCATTTTGCTAAGGTACACGCAGAAACGAAGATAAAGCAAACTAATTAACAGGAGATAAAAAAATGGCTAGTTTAACTAGCCATTTTTCATTTAAGACTTTAACAAATTTTTAATTTCTGAAATCTTTGATTTCCATTTAGAAACATTAAAATCTAACAAACCATGTTTATCCAGTAATGAATTGATTGCATCAATTTTTTTCTGTTTAGCTTCTTTGATCTCTAGCTCTAAAGCTTGTTCTAGGCTTTCCATTTCCTTTAAAAGTTGTTGTCTTTTTTGTTCTAACTTTTTCGCCTTTGGTGATAAGTAAAGTTGACTTTCATCATTATCATTTGATGAAGATTCAGAAATTTTTATTTCCTTGTTGTCATGTTCAGTATGACTTTTTGATTGTTCATTTTGATCAGGTTTTTCATTGTTCGGATTAACTTGTGTATTCATATATTGCCTTTTTTCAATTGATAAAATTCTTAGATAGCATAAATCAAATTTAGATTTTTTGTATAGCCCTATGATAAAAGACCGAAGCAACATAAAGCAGGATAAATTTTGAATATAAGATGAAAGTCGGGACATTCCCGAAAAAAAATTGTCACACACCACGCACCTTACGGTGCTTCCCCTCTAGCCTATATAGTACAAGGCTTTGAGGTGAAATAAATTGAATAAGTTAATGTATACATCAAAAGCATAAAAAACATTATAAATAACTGATAAAAAAGAGAATAAATGCGTATACAAATTTATTAAATTTTGTATACGTTATAATTTGGCAAAGGAAAGACATATTATTGATTAACAATGATAAATATCCGTATACATTAAAATATTCTCTAAAAATATAAAAAATACATACTAAGTAATTGGTTTTAAATGGGAAAAAGACGTATACGCAAGTTTATAGAGGTTACATATTTTTTTTTCATTTTTTTTAATGTGTTAATCTTATAAAATCAATCAAAATGATACAAAAAACAAGGTGATTTATGAGTGATTCAGAAGACTTAGTTCCTATAATTCTCCGTGTACCAGTAGGCATTAAACGTGCCTATGAGGAACTGGGGAAAAAACAAGGTTTACAGTTAGGTCCTTATGTAAGAAGTGTATTAATTAATAACCTTTCGTTAGAGCGAGTGAAACTTTTAATTGATGATTTTTCATATCAATTAGAAAATTTCAATGAGCAAGTTGAAAGGCAATCAAACATTCAATTCCAAAATATTAACCAACGTTTAGAGCTTCTCGAAGCTACTTTAAGCAGCCTAATTATTGATAATTCATCATCTGAACAAGTTGACGTTATGCTAAAAACATTATTTTTGTTAGCAGCTACCCATTATAAAAATCAAGATAGTGTAAACGATTTCAATAAACGTCCAGTCTCAGGACAGGTACTTTTTGAATCTATACATAAAGAAGCTAAAGTTCAAAGAAACAAAAAGTCTACAGCATAATTTTTAAGGAAATCTTTTATGAAAGCAAAAAATAATAGTGGGCTAATTGAGTTCACAAGAGGATCCGAAATTTGGATTCATCAATTCAAAATGTTCATTTCAAGTGTAATGAATGTAGTGCTTTTTGGATTAGCTGCAACTGTTTCTATTGTAATCCTTTACCTCTATATCAAGCTTGATCCTGTACATTTAGTTGCTGTAAATGTGCAATGGGATATTTTTATTCGACACATTACATCAAACGCAGACTCTAAAATTCCGTTAAAGATTAACGGAACAATGCATGAGTATTCTATCGCTCAAGCTCAACAAATTATTGATCCTTACTTCAGTCAATTCAAAAATTATGTCTTTAAATCAATACTACTAGGTTTATTCAGTAGTGTTCTTTTAATCACAGGCTTAGTGTATTACTGGTTCAGCTATGGCAAACAAGTTATGTCAGATGAACAGATACGTGGAGCTGAATTGAAATCCGCAAAAGATTTGATTGAAAAAATAAAAAACAATGGTGGATTTAGTCCATATAAATTAGCTGGTGTTCCTATGCTAAGGAACACAGAGGGAACAAATATTGGTGTTATTGGTTCTCCTGGTTCTGGTAAATCTCAAATATTCCGTGATGTAATTTCTCAAGTTAGAGCACGAAAAAGAAAATCAATTATCTATGACCCATCAGGTGAATTTACACAAGAATTTTATAGACCAGGCATTGATATTATTTTAAATCCTTTTGATGCACGTATGCCATTTTGGAGTCCTTATTTAGAAGTTGAACATGAAGAGCATTTTGATAGTATTGCTAATGCTTTTATTCCAGTAACTTCAAAAGAGCCATACTTTGAAACAGCAGCAAGAGCTGTATTTGCTGAAATTATGCGTGTCTTAAATGAACAAGGTGATACCACTAATAAAGCAATTTATGACACTGTTTCACTTTCAACAGTGAATGAAATTCATTCATTACTTGAGGGTACTCCAGCAGCAAAACACACTGATCCTAAGAATGAAAAAACTGTATTAGGTGTTCTGTCTACCGTACAAACTAAGTTAGCAGTTTTTCGATATTTGCCCGATTCAGGTAAATCATTTTCTATTCGTCAGTGGGTAAAAGATTCTGAAGAAGATTCATGTATCTTTTTATCAATTCGTGAAGAGCAAAAGACAACTATTGAGCCACTTATAGCTTTATGGTTCTCAGTTTTCATTAAAGCTGTTATGAATTTACCAGCCATCCATAAAGAGCTTTTATGGTTGTTTTGTGATGAGGTTCCTACCCTACCACGTATGGATGATTTACCACTTTCTTTAACAAATACTCGTAAGTATGGTTTATGTCACATGCTTGGATTTCAAGATCTACCACAGCTTGATCATAAGTATGGTGACAAAGTTTCTCAATCAATGCTGTCTGCTTTGCAGACTAAAATATTTATGCGAGTAAATGAAAATAATACTGCAAAAAGAATGTCAGAAATTTTAGGGCAGATGGAAGTATCTGAAAAAAATATGTCTCGTTCTATGGGTATAGATACAAACAGAGATGGTGATAGTTTTATCAGTCAAAGATGTGATCGTTTTGTTGTTTTGCCATCTGAAATTATGCGATTACCAAACCTAAAAGGTTATCTGCGAATACCTGGTGATTTTCCTGTCACGTTAATTGAGCAGTCTTATCATCCTCACACCAAGAATCAACCACCTTTAGTAATGCGAGAGCATTTAAGCCCAATAGATATACTTGTAAACAATGATGATAATGAAGACACTGAAGTAAGTGATGCGTTTCAAAGTGTGCATGATACGGATCCAAACTTCTTTGAAAATCGACAAGTTTTAAGTAGTCAAGTTGAACATTTTGATGATGAAAGCGATAGCTTAGTTAATACAAATTCTATCTATAAAGACGAAAGTAGTGAATCGGAAAAAGTCATTTCAGATCATTCTGATTCTAATGATATTGATGAAAATCTTTTAGATGATAATGATTCACATAAAGACAAAAGTAGATTGTCTTCTTTCAAGAAATATGATGAAGAAAACGCTCAAACAACTATCAATGAAAATAAAAACGAGTCAACAACAGGTGATTTATTTTCTAGTTATTTTCCCAATGATAACAATTAACGGAGATTAATTATGATTGGTGTCAATAATGTTTCTGAAACTGGTCAAGCTCTTAAGTATTATCAGCTTGATAACTACTATACAAACAGCCAACAAGCACTAGATCAAACCGAGTGGTACGGTCAAGGAGCTAAAATTCTTGGTATTGATGGTGAGCAGGTAGACTCACAAACTTTTGCAGATCTATTAAATGGAAAAGTTGATGGTCAACAACTTGGTAGAACTAGATTAGATGATAATGGCAATAAGTATATTGAGCATCGAGCAGCAATGGATTTAACTTTCAGTGCTCCAAAATCAGTATCAATAATGGCTGAAGTTTTTCAAAATCAAGATGTTTTACAAGCACACCAAGACGCAGTTAAAGAAACATTATCGACAATTGAAGATAACTTTGTTCAAACAAGGTTAAGTGAAGATGGAGTAAAACAAAAAGTTGATAGTGATAATTTAATAGTTGCACTTTTTAACCATAATACGAGTAGAGCGTTAGATCCTCAAACACATACACATGCCGTTGTAATGAATGCGACTTTCAATCAGAAAGATACCTGGTCAAGTATTAGTAATGAAGAAATTTATGCAAACCAGTCAGTAATTGGTTCAATTTATAATGCGAATCTAGCTAAAAATTTAAAAGAAATTGGTTTAGACATTGAGGTAAAAGATAATAAGGGTAATTTTGAAATAGCTGGATTTACACCAGAAATCATAGAAGAATTTTCGCAACGTAGAAAGCAAATTACTGATAGCTTAAGTGATCGTGGAATAGATATTAACGAAGCACCAGCAAGTTTAAGAGAACAAGCAGCTCTTAAAACTAGAGATAGGAAAAAAGGTTTTGATGAACAAGAGTTAAGGGAAAGCTGGAAAGTTAGAGCTAACGAAATTGGTATCACGGATAAGTTTATAGATGATTTAAATATCCAAATATCTACTGCAAAGTACGGTGCGGATCCGCAACAGAATATAGATAATCGTAGAGATGAAATTGATCAGGATCAAACAAAAGCACCACAGGAGCAAAGTAGCTCGTTAAGTGGTAATGAACATAGCCAGGATCAAACAAAAGCACCACAGGAGCAAAGCAGCTCGTTAAGTGGTAGTGAACATAGCCATGATCAAATACAAGGACCACAGGAGCAAAGCAGCTCGTTAAGTGGTAGTGAACATAGCCAGGATCAAATACAAGGACCACAGAAGCAAAGCAGCTCGTTAAGTGGTAGTGAACATAGCCAGGATCAAACAAAAGCACCACAGGAGCAAAGCAGCTCGTTAAGTGGTAGTGGTAATAATCTTAAAAAAGAAGATTCAGTTAAACGTGTTAGACCACCTAAAAAGGAAAAAGCAGCAATAGAAATATCAGCTAAGACTAAAGAAGCGGTTTTCTATTCAATTGGTCATCATACTGAACGTGAAATGATGATCAATGAAAATAAGATAATCGACACAGCAATGAAAACAGCAGTTGGTGAAACCGACTTTATGCAAGTTAAAGCTGAATTAGAGCGTTTGAAGAAAGAACAAATTATAGTACAAGTTGGTGATCGAATAACAACCAAAAGACTTGCAACAGACGAGGTTTGGTCGCTTGAACACGTTAAGTCTGAGAAAGGGAAAGTAAGTCCTATTCTTGACGCTGAAGACGTGAAAGAAAGAATAGCTAGAGAAGAAAAAATCAGAGGTAAACAATACACTCCAGGTCAGAAATCGAGTATCGAAACAATCTTAACTTCAGACAGTAGATATGTAGGAGTTGATGGATTGGCTGGTACAGGTAAAACAACACTACTTCATACAATAAACAAGATAGCTAAAGAAAATGATTTTATTGTGCGTGGTATGGCTGCTACAGGGGTGGCAGCAAAAAACCTAGAAATGGAAACAGGGATTGAGTCAAAAACAATTGCTATGTTTCAGTTCAAAGCTAACGACCTACTAAAACAAGCGAGTCAACAAGGGATAGAGCACAAAAAGCCTGAAATATGGATTGTTGATGAATCTAGCTTTGTAGGTCAAAAAGGATTCAAAGAGATATTAAGCCTTTCAAAACAGTTAGACGCTAGAGTTGTATTTCTTGGAGATAAAAACCAACTGCAATCAATTAGTGCTGGTAAGCCATTTGAATTAGCTCAAAACACGAAAGCACTAGAATTAGCAAAAATGCACGACATTTTAAGACAAAAAAACCAGGATCTTAAAGATGTTGTTAGTTTGGTAGTTGCCAAAAATACAAAGGGTGAAATCGACTTAAGCAATAATGCTGAAGCTTTCAATTTATTAGATTCTCAAAATCGAATACATGAGTATTCATCAAACAAAACCGAAGTCAAAGATAAAGGGAGTAAACAGCGAGATAGTAATGAAGACATGCATATAGTCCACAAAGAGCTAATCAAAAAATATATGTCAGTAAGTGAGGAGGATAGAAAAGATAGTTTGATAATTACACCTTTTAACTCAGATAGAGTAGTTTTGAATGCATTAGTTCGAGACGAAATGCGGAAACAAGGTGAATTACAAGGAGAAGATAAGAACTTTCCAATTTTGATTAATTCTAATTACACAGAAGCACAACGTACACTTCAATCAAATTATGAAGTTGGTATGGTTGTCAGATTCCAAAAGGGATACAGTGAAAAAGATGGGAGTAATAAAATTGATAAAGGTCAATATTTAAAAGTTGTTAAGAAAAATAGAGATGGATCTATAACGCTTGAAGATAAAGAAAAAAATCAAAAAAATTGGAATCCAAAAAAGAAAGGTAATAGCGTTGAAGTGTATAAAGAGGAAAATAGAAAAATTGCATTAGGTGATACTGTAAGATTTACAAGAACAAAAGATGATGAAAATATAAAAAATGGTGAAAGATACAAAGTTACAGGTATGACAGATACTCATGTTGAAGTTGAAGATCAAACAGGAAATAAAAAACAAATAGATGCAAGCGAGTTTAAACATTTTGATTATGGTTACAGTAATACAGTATATTCATCACAGGGCTTAACAAAAGGTAATGTATTCTTATTGCTAAACAGTAGGAAAATAGCCAAAGATTTAAATGATGATAAAGCTGCAACAAGAGTTCTTGGAAAGGCTTTTGGTACAAGATCATTTTATGTGGCAGTCACTCGTGAAGAGCATAACCTACAAGTCTTTACTGACAATAAAGAAGCCACTAAGCAAGCAATTACGTTCAAGCAAGATAAAACAAGTTTTATTGAAGCAAGCAAAGAAGCCAATATAGCAATCCCTACTCACCTTTTAGAAGCTGAAGAACTCAATCACGCAAAAATTGAGCTAGAACGATGACTTAAAGAAAAGTTGATTTTATTACAACATGAAAATAGTGCTATAGTATGAATACGGTTTTTCATATAGAGGTAAGCAAACATGACGGTTATGGAAAGAGCACCGATGAAAAATGTTAGCAATCGAATCTATGAGGATCGAGATGCATTGCAACTTTTGCTTAATCCAACATATAAGTATTTGCTAACGAATTATTCGAAAGAAAAATGTTTACCATTTAACTTTGTACTAAGCTCATTAATTGAAAATACAATTAATGATGAAAAACTGTTGTCAGAAATTAAGAAGATTCAATCAGAATTTAAGGGCATTAAAGGTGTTAGCACCCCTTTTAGATTAGTTCCTGAAACTGCTAAAAAATTTAAAGAAGTAGCGAAAACTAAAAAAGGTGAATCGTATTCAGCTTTTGTTAATGGTGCTATTTATTATTTTTTAAAACATGCAGATTTTGAAAAAATGCCTGAACTTAAGTGTATTAGTTCAGACTTGATCGTACATTCTTCTTGAAAAAGAGAAAGTTACCCGTTTTGATAAAGGTGTCGAAATCTTAATCAAACAAAGGTAACTTTCTTATGTTGCATACTAACAATCAAATCATTAAACACAAAGTAGGTCTGCTTAATTTAGCTGAAGAGCTTCAGAATGTATCCAGAGCATGCAAAGTGATGGGTGTTTCAAGAGATACATTTTATCGCTATCAGGAATTAGTGAAGTCTGGTGATATTGACGCACTGATTAATAAGTCCCGTCGAGTACCAAATTTAAAAAACCGTGTAGATGATGCTACTGAACAGGCTGTTATTGATTTCGCAATTCAATATCCCGCATATGGTCAGCACCGTACTAGTAATGAATTACGCAAGAAGGGTGTATTCGTTTCAGGGAGTGGGGTTCGCTCTATATGGCTTCGTCATGATTTAGAAAACTTTAAGAAACGTTTAAAAGCACTTGAGGCTAAAGTGGCACAGGATGGTATTGAATTAAATGATCAGCAGATTGCGGCACTTGAACGTAAGCATGAGGATGACGTTGCTTGTGGTGAAATCGAAACAGCTCATCCAGGCTATTTAGGCGCGCAAGACACCTTTTATGTCGGGAATCTCAAAGGTGTTGGACGAATCTATCAACAAACATTCATCGACACTTATAGCAAGGTCGTTCATTGCAAGCTCTATACAACAAAAACACCGATTACAGCGGCTGATTTACTCAATGATCGTGTGTTGCCATTCTATCAATCTCAGGACTTACCAATGCTTCGCATCCTCACAGACAGAGGTACTGAGTATTGCGGTAAGGTAGAACAACATGACTATGAGTTGTATCTGGCAGTTAATGATATTGATCACACGAAGACAAAAGCAGCTTCGCCGCAAACAAATGGTATCTGTGAGCGTTTCCATAAGACGATTTTGCAGGAGTTCTATCAAATTACGTTTAGGAAGAAGCTTTATAGCTCATTGGAAGAATTACAAGTTGATCTAGACGATTGGCTGAAATTCTATAATACTGAACGGACTCATCAAGGAAAAATGTGCTGTGGTCGTACACCACTTGAAACTTTACTTGATGGAAAACGGATTTGGGCTGAGAAGAATTTAGCTCAAATTTAACCTGACAGGCACAATAAAAAATGGGTAACTGTCAGATCAGGTTTGAGCTAGTACAACTTA
>CAZNMO010000174.1:0-6836 GCA_964574195.1 uncultured Clostridiaceae bacterium
TGGTGCATTATGGGCTACACTGCAATGAACGGTTATATTGGGCGAAGAGCCAAGGCCATTATCCGACTCAGGAGTATTTTAGCCACAAGTTTGTCAAAAAGGCATCTGTAATAGGCATCATTTTCCATATATATAGGCTCTGTTATGCAAAGACAAAATACTTCGAAAAAAACTGGGAGTACTTTGAAGCATGCCGATACGACTGGGGAACCGGTACTATAGGGGAGTGCGAACTTTATGAGATGGAGTTTATCAAGCATAAAGCTACGGGTATTACTTTTGATCTCAGAAATCTTGCGAAAATCAATAGGATAGAGGATTTCCAATTGTTGTGTGCATACCTCGAATCAGGAGCAACAAACCCAGAAGATTTCTGGAGCAGGTTTCAGAAAGTATAAGCAAGCATACAATATGCGGAGGGGACGGGCCCGTGCGCTTCAAAAGCAAGGTTACTGCATTATTTGCATTCAATGACCTAATAACCCTTTTCAACATCAATTGGCCAATTTACCACGCTACCTGGTTCATTGTCCCGTCTTTTTTTATTCTGTAGAGGCTTGGGGTTCTGCTTCCATTAATATAGTAGATCCATTCATCAACAATATTGATCATCAACGGATCATTGCACTTCAAGGCAGTTCTTGAACTGCCGTCAAGCCTGGCTTTATACAGGTTATTTGTGTCGGCGGAAATTACATAATATATCCACTCTCCTTGAATATTCAGATACTGGACGTTACCTTCGGCCAGTATTGTTTTTTGGTTGCTATCGATTTTTACCTTATATAGGCCCCTATTGTTGGTATAATATATCCACTCATCTACAACCTGCAGCTTGTATGCAATATCATCAAACACCAGCCTGCGGTTGGTGCCATCTGTACTTAGCGCATAGATCCTGCCCTTATCGTTTTTGTTAATATAATAAATTGTGTCCCCCACGACATTCACTGAGTTTGCCTTATCCTCACCAAGTCTGGAGTTGCCGGTTCCGTTGATCTTTATCCTGCACAATTTGCTTTCGTTGTCATTATAGTATATCCAGTCATCAACTACACATAGGAAGTTGCTTACAGTTACCTCCAGGCTGGTTGGATCGGAGTAATCCAGCCTTGCTTTATAAAGCTCAGAGTGATCACTGAGATTTATATAGTAGATCCAGTCACCCATGATATTTATACAAACGGCTTTATCATCAGAGAGCTTGATCCTGCCACTTCCGTCATGTTTGATCTTGTATAGCTTGTAATCATAAAAGCTGTTGCTGTAGTATATCCAATCCTTGCTTTCTACAAACAAACCCAGGTTGATAAGGTTCCCTGAAGAGTTTCCGTAGATATGATCCTGCGCAGGCAAAACTGAAGCTCCGTACACATCAGAAATCGGAACTGTAATAATCAAAATAAATACCAACAAAACTCCTGCATATCTAATCATGTACTTCACCTCCTGCTAATATATAATATTCAGCAGATATACCTTTATACGCATATTATGGTTGGGTTCCAGTCTGTCCAGACCGGAACCTGATTTTGGAGCATTTATATTCTCAGCCGGTCGGTTAGGAGAATAATATTTTATTTTTAAACTAAACTAAATCATTACTTCTTTAGGGGATGTAGCAATTGCCATGGATAAATTGTTATTTGGAATATCCGGTTTGCCAATAGGAAGCAACAAAAAAAGAATCGATTATGCCTCTGGAATCGAATATGTGAAATCAATAGGACTGGATGCAATGGAGCTTCTATTTGTGAGATCTGTCAATGTATCAGATAAAAACAAGGATACCATACTGAAAGCCAAGCTGGAAAATGATTTATACCTGTCTGCCCACGGATCCTATTACATAAATTTAAATGCGGATGAAGATCAAATTCAGGAACAGTCATTAATAAGAATAATTGAGGCAGCAGAAGGCCTATTAAAGGTCAGAGGAAGAAGTCTTATATTTCATCCTGGGTATTACCTAAAAGACTCAAAGGCGGAGACCTATGCTACAATAAAACGGAATTTACTAAAGCTTCCGCATAAAGAGGTTGACTATAGACTTGAGACTACCGGAAAAGCAACCCAGTTTGGCACTCTGGAGGAATTGGTTTCTTTATGTAAAGAAATAAGTACCTGCAAGCTTTGTATAGATTTTTCCCATATACATGCAAGGGGAAACGGCTGCCTAAAGAGTTATGCTGATTATGCAAAAATTTTGCAATACGTGTATGATGAGCTTGGGAGACAAGCACTGGATGATTTACACATTCACATGGGTGGTATAAATTATAATGAAAAAGGTGAGAAAAACCACCTTACATTAATGCAAAGTGATTTCAACTATGTTGAATGCCTGAAGGCTATAAAGGATTTTGATGCTAAAGGCTGTGTGATTTTGGAAGGACCGTTGGTGGAAAAAGATGCATTATTGTTAAAGAATACCTATATGAAC
This sequence comes from uncultured Clostridiaceae bacterium, assembly GCA_964574195.1. Taxonomy (GTDB): domain Bacteria; phylum Bacillota; class Clostridia; order Lutisporales; family Lutisporaceae; genus BRH-c25. Next base: position 2,444 of record CAZNMO010000174.1, read on the forward strand.
CTATTCACCCAATAAACCCGGGCCCTTAGCCAAAGCCGGATCAACTCTTGAGCCTTCAGGCAGCTCGTATTTCAGGGCGCCGGAGGGGCATTTGTCTATGGTTTCTATGATTTGCTCAGCTGCTGCTCCAGCTGCAATGATCCATGGCTTTACCCTTGGGTTGAACACTTCAGGAAGGCTTTGCCAGCATATACAGGCGTGGGTACATTTTTGTGGGATCCAGTAGACTATCAGATCATCGGTTTTGTATTTTTTCACTATATTTTTCTTATCCATTTAAATTGTTTTCACCACTTTCTTGTTGTGTGACAGTATTCATCAAAATTTGAGTACGACCATATTATATCATTATTCCAATGAATAAGAAAATTATAGCACAGGATACAGAGGATAAGAGTGTTGCGAAGCAAGCCGATGAAGCTTATCAACTGAACCCGGTATATTTTTATATTCCTGCCCTCGATAAAGTATTTTCCTGATGTTGTAAAATTGGGAGGATATAATTTACTTATATCGAATTAGTAAAAAAAACAGCAAATTATGTCTAATGATGATTTGTACTTTACAGTGTGTGCTGTGCTTTTTATTGATTAAAGGAGGGGGCCAACATGTCACATGCAAATATCAGCAAGAGGTCTGTTTGCATACTTCTGAGCATCTGCATTATAATGACCTGTATACCAGCCAGTTCAACAGTTTATTCTGCTGTGCCGGAGGCAGGCCTATTGTACTCAGGGGATACAGCAGATATTATCACTCCTTCAGGAACAGATCCTGGCATCCGCATTTCTTATGCAATAGAGGGGGATACAAAAGCCGATTATTTATCAGAAAAAACCATAACTGTACGGTTCAGTCTGAACAAAGCAAGTGACCGGGCGGTTTCTTTTTTATATAAAATACATGATGGAAGTGCGGTCCGGGACTTTCATTATAACGGGCCTATGCAGGGAACCATAAGCTTTGGAGCAGGGGAGACGGAAAAGCTGCTGGAGCTTAATATAAATAAACTGGTCAATAATCCTTCTTCTGAGTACAAGACACCCTCAAAGCCTTATGAATTCTGGGAGGGGGACAGATTATTTTACATAAACTGCTCTGATATAAGCAATGCACTTTTTGATAATGATGATGAAAATATTACCATCAGTTTACCAATCATGAACGATTTCAAATTAACAACAGCCTACGATAATGCCTGTGCCGTATATCTTGCAGATATGCAGCAAATAACTGGTGCAGAGAGCATCCCGGAAAATCCGGGCAGGTTTTTGAATACAGGGCCTAGTATGATACTCCTTGACGATGCTGTTATAGGACAAGATGTTCGGACAATGATCGATACAGGTGTATTTACTCATTTGAATCTTCCCATTGGCTATTTTTCCAGCGAGAACCCTGTCACCGGTGATATCAACTTCAGCATTATAAAAAAATTCCATCTGGGGTCTGCTACCGCCTATGACCGGTTAATATCCATGACGGATGAAAGCAGAGTGGATTTTGGGCTTGGCGATGTTTCACTGGCGGAAATCGGATTGGGTACTGCTGCGGAAGCAAATGGAATGATTCTTTCTCTTTACGCTGCATTTGATTACATATCGGTTATAGATCAAGTCTATTCAAATTTCCTGGATGTGGATGATACTTATGTACAGTATCAAATGAATTTTGCAGATAATAGCAATCCTGAGGTTCTCGAGGTAAGTGCGCCTGAAGGCAGCTATGCATATGGTGAAAGCATACCTGTAATTGTTACATACAATGAACCGGTACTTGCAGATGGAATCAGTTTAATGGCCAATGGTACCGAACTTCATCCCATTGAAAGACCTGGCACTATATCAGACCGTGTGAGCTTTTTGTATAAGACTGAAGGAGGCTATGAAGGGACGATAGCTGTAACGGATATCACAGGTGCAGTGGATCTGTCAGGTAAGAATCAGACAGCAGCGGGAGACTACAGCATAAATGCCGGCCTTGGGGCTTTTGATGTGGAAAAGTTCTTGATTGGCCTGGGAGATACATCTGTAGTTCTGGATCAGGGTGAAAGCGTAAATGCATCGGGGCAAGTTGCAGTGTCTATTGCCGACAATGTTGACCTTAGCCTTTTCCTTAAGTCTCTTACCCAGGCGGATGGACTGCTTGATTGTGTAAAGGCAAAAGTCATTGGTCAGGACGGCAGTGTTGTAGATGTGCCACTTTATGTTAATGATCCTGAGGCAATAACTGAGCTAAGCGGTGGGTTTACTGCGCCAGCTAATTTGACGGATAAAAGCGTATGGTATGCAGCTGAAATATATCTTGACAGTACCGATACCGGTGATTTCAAGCTGCTGTATCCTTTATCAGAGTTGTATGAAATAAAGCCCATTATATATATTGATGATGCAACTGATCTGGAGATTCAGTATCCCGGCTGGCCTGCCGGAGATAAAATAGCTGCAAACAGCGAAGACCCAATTTCATTGGGCTACCAGGTCAATAACGAAGCCACCTGGCAAAGGGCTATTGATTTTAAATGGACAAGCAGCGATACAACCGTAGCAGCAATTGCTTCAACTGGTGTTGTAGCGCTTACAGGGAAACCAGGGACAGTTGCCTTTACCCTGACAGCTCTGAACGCGGGACTGCCGGGAAAGGAGTTCGCCATATCCAGCAGGGAGCTTGTGGTTACGACAGCTGATGCTTCATTTCTGAGTCTTCCTTCCGGGACTGAGAATATTGAGACAAGCAGAGGCAGCAGCGCCAATATCTATTTTTCCACAAATCTAACTGCCAATAATGCTTTATATGCGGGAGCGGGTACTGCCACAGCATATACCTTCAAGCTTTTTACAGCGGATTATGATGGCTCCATACTTCAAAGGGGAGCGCTGGTATACCAGCAGATCCTTGAAATGACTGAAGAGCTGGCATTTAGTTCCTATACGGTAGATGCGCAGCATATGACAAATACCTCAGTGAAGGGAAAATACAGCTATATTCTTGAGGTATCGGCTAAAGATCTGTGGTTGGACAAAATTCTATCGGCCTCTGCGAACATTTGCGTGAAGGAGCTACCGGCAGCGGCAGCATTGAATAGGCCTCCGGACTACTATGTGACAGATGAGACCGGAAACCTGCAGGTAAGCTTCAGTGTGGGAAACCTCAATGCAGCTACTGAGGTCGTGCTTTCGGTATTCAGAAATGAGGCAGAGACTCCCATATATACAACTTCAGACCATGGCAACATCGGCAAAGAGCTTTCCATTGCCATTGATCCGGTAGACAGCAGCAGACTTATGGATGTATATACAGTATTACTGAAGGCAAAGAATGAGTTTGATGAAGCAGCTTCCTATGACTCCTATATCCTATATGTTTATAACTCAGATGCATTGAAAATAATGGTCAATGGCATCCAAAAGCAGAATTTGGAGATGGGAAAAGGAGATAAGTTCTCCAGCATGACCAGTGAAGAGATCCTTGCCCTTGACAGAAAAATTATCATAACTGATGAGATAAGCATTAATAACAAAGAATATAGATGGAGCAGCATTGCTGACAAAATCACCTGGGAGGTAGGCGCGGGCGGAAATGTATCTCTGAAGTACAAGGATGGGCGTAATAATTGGGATATCAAAGATATCAATCCCGCGACATTTTTACCCGGAAGCAGCTTTATGTTAAGTGCTTTATCCGGTGGGGAGACTAATATCATCGCAACCCATGTGCTGTCAGGTATGAAGGCAAAGCTGGACATAACAGTGGACAAGCTTGAGGAGAGGCTGTATTTATTCCAGACATATCCGATGATAAAAAACAAAGTTGCTTATCAAAACGGTAATGGCAATTTCAAAACTGCAGAGACCGATGATCGTGGAAGGATAGCAATTTATGAGGAAAGCGGCATAAAAAGCGATGTAAGTTTTACACCCATGACTTCCACCGGTCTTTACGGGATCGCTGTACTTTCACAACGGGACTTGCTTGCCAATCAGACAAGCAGCAGCGATTATTCGCTGTACCCTCAGAACAATGTTACTTTGCCGGTTCTTAAGTACAATGCTGTGGTGCAGTTAAGTGATGAATACTGGCGGAGTATCGATGAGAATATGAATATAAGGGCAGGAGTATATAGAAATGGCTATTACTGCCCCAACGCAACAGTTAACGGCAAAATCGGAAGTGAAATGCAGCTGGTAAGTCCGGTATACAGCGCGATCAACCTGGAGTTCAATGGGAGTGAATTCACCTCGGCTTATGAAAGTGGACCTTTATCGGCTGCTGATAATATAGAATATGTTATTGAAATAAGCTTTCCGGATAATTCCAGACATACGAAATTTGTCAAGGTAGACAAGGAGGATATCAGGTGGGCAAGTAGAATCGGCAGTTGTGCCATTGCCAA
>CAZNMO010000174.1:6846-7197 GCA_964574195.1 uncultured Clostridiaceae bacterium
ACCGACCCTTCAAAAATACAAAACGGCATAAATATTATTACAGAGACTATAACCATAAATGGCAAGACATATGATGTGAATAAGCCAATAGTTATGATGGATTCACTCCAAAGCGCCGTCTTTGATATTGATCTTATGATGACTGGTGAGCATAGCAAGAAATACAGTATTTTTCTATTTGACGAGTACAAACAATGGGCAGTAAATGCAGCAGTGGAAAAACAGTCCTATGAGTTCACCGACAATGTCAGTCTTAAGGGCACCGCCAACTTTACAAGCAAGCTGGCTGATATGAAAAATGGTGAGGTCCGTAATCTATATGGGAGTATTGGTTATATCGAGAATGAGAAG
>CAZNMO010000174.1:7207-9533 GCA_964574195.1 uncultured Clostridiaceae bacterium
CAGCTGCCCAAGCCTATCACAATTGCCATGCAGACAAGCATTCCGAGCATGGAAAGCATGTCTGGAGGAGCCTTGAAGGCTGTGGCTGAGGACATAAAGGAATCTGTTAAAGGCACAAGCTATCTGAATTTTACAGAGGATAATGACCATATAAAGGCGAGCCTGGATTTCTTAGCCAAGTATTCTATCGACAGTAGTAGTATAAGACTGGAAGTTGAGCCTACAGAGGATCCCCTGGTATATAAAGGCACAATAAAATTTGCTGCCGGAGATATAACTAAGGATAACCCAAGTGGGGTATATCTGAAGGATGACGGTTCTGCAGGTAAATTTAAGTTCCTGCCCGGAGTCAGTGATGTCAAGGCTATGAGCAAGGGTGACTATCTCAAGAAAAGTGTTAAGCAGCTGGATAAAAATATGGGCGGTTATGGTGGTAAATATAAGAAATTCGGCGGCGGCGCTTATCTGGAATGTGAGGTTTTTTATGATATATATGACAGCGAGTGGAAAATACGGCTTTTGAACTCAATTACTTATTTAGGAGCGGGAGGCGGCTATCAGCGCAATTACAATGCCTGGGTGGGACCTGTTCCTGTAACGGCGGAGTTTATGACGGGCATGTCCGCAGTTATTGACCTGACTACTATGTGGAAGGATTCTGAGCGGAAGTATATCACTCTATTGAACCCCTATTACTATATATACGGCTTTGGAGGTTTCGGAGGGGATTATGAGGTGGTGAGCCTCAAAGTAGGTCCTTATGGCATGATCGACCTGGATCAGCGATTTCTGTGGCTAAACAGTGAAAGTCAGAAGAAAAACGGACAGAAGATTACAGTGTCGGGAGAAACAGGGGTAAGCTTCGAAGTAAGCCTGTTATGGGCTGAATACGCTAAAAAATACAAGCTGGGTGGTTACAGCAAGAGCTGGAAGTACAATAAGTATGATGAAATAGCCAAATTATCCGACTCAATTATGGGTTTCAGCATGATTCCCGTAGAAGAAAGCGCCGGTATGGAGGATAGAGCCTATCTTGAGAGCTCCGACCGGGAGTGGACTATGAAGGATACAGTCGGGTTAAAAAGCTTTGCCGCAGCCACTGACGATGGAGGAATAAATGTTATATTGACCAATGCCTATCCAAAATCCGATCCTGTGATGACCGAAGACGGGGAGCTGCTTGTCTATCTATCCGACATGGGCAGCAAGGATATCAACGATACAGCGGTATGCTTCTCCAGTAAAACCGGAGGAACCTTCCCAGAAGGTATTGAAATTCATGCGTCTGACTATGCAGATGCAGACGCAGCGGTAGATGGAACCATCGATGGTGCGGCAGTTGCATGGGTACGGGCCAGGAATACCATTGGCATAAGCGCCGGAGAGGAAATAACTGAAGCGGATGCTTTCAGCATGATGTCAGGAACTGAAATCATGGCCGGAATTTACAACGGTACAGCTTTTGCGACGACACGCCTGACTGACAACAGCACGCCGGATATGGCCCCTGCTGTAGCTACCAACGGACATCAGGCCATTGTCGCATGGAGGAGCTTGTATGCGGGGGATATGGATAAACCCTTGGAATTTAGCGGCAGAGATGCAATTATGTACTCCATATACGACGGAACCAGCTGGAGTGCTGAGCAATGCCTTTATGACGGCAGCACAGACCATGTGCAAGCTCTGAATATAGAGATGATGTCAGACGGAACCTCTGCGGTCACATATCAGATAAGGATGGACGGTACCGATAACACAGAGATTATTTGTGCCGTGCTTGATAATGAAGGGAATGTAATCAATAGTACCAGTATTACAAATAATGAATCCAGGGATGAAAAGCCAAGGATAGCTGCTGTTGAGTTTCCCGATGGAGTTGAAAGGTTCTTGATAGGTTGGAATGCGACAAAGCTCATTGGTGATGTTGAAGAAAAGAGTATAAGGATTGCAGCCGTAAGTTCCAAAGGCCTGATATACACCGGACTGGACATGGAAATTGAGAACATTTATCCTGCCAGTAATTATAACAGTTTCAAATTTACTGATGGAGCGAAAACACTTGATGAGCTGTCCATTGTTTGGAGTGAACCTAAAATTGAGCCTTTGCCTGAGGGGGGCGGCAGCTATAGGGATATTATCTGGGGAATGAAATTTATGGAGGATAAGGAAGGCGGCGTTGCTGAATCCTCCAAAATCAAGCTGCTGGAGCTTGACGATTTGAATATGATAGACTTCTTCAGCTCATGTGTGGATTCCGAAAGCGGAGATATTTACTTTAATTTACTAATGTCAGATCATAGTGGAACAGTACCTCGGTCAATAA
>CAZNMO010000174.1:9543-9984 GCA_964574195.1 uncultured Clostridiaceae bacterium
AATGGCAGATGCAGCCGCAAGCTACAAAAGCAATATAGTGATTGCGGAAACCGGGTTTTCATACGGGGATGTTCTGCCCGGCACGAAAATGCCTGTTCTGTTCCGTTTGTACAATGAAGGCGTAGAACCGATAAACAGCCTGAGCATCGAGCTTGGGGGAGTGTCCCATTTATTTGACATGGTACATGATCCGGGGGAATATATGGATTATACAGTGCTGTATACTGTTCCGGATACTGTTGAAGACCCGGAATACACAGTAACCGCAAATTTTGTTTCATCGATTGACAAGGAGAGCGGTACTCTTACCATGGATATACCCGACGTAGGACTGGATAATATAGTTATCATCAAGGAGGCAGAGAGAGAAAGAACTTTTGCTATACCGCTTTACAACGATACCTATTCAAGTCTTAATGAAGGAAAAAACACTGTTAGGCT
>CAZNMO010000175.1:0-9823 GCA_964574195.1 uncultured Clostridiaceae bacterium
TGGATTTAAGAGCCAGAGCATTCCCTTATCAATACTTCCCACTAATTTTGCTTTTTTCTCAAAGGTATATAGCATAAATAAGATCTCCTTCGTATTTCATCCACAGATTCGCTTCCAACCAAAATCAGTTTTAAACGGTCACCAGCAAAGCTTCATTTAACATAGGAATAGCGTCTACGACATGCCGCTGAATTGCCAGTTCTTCCGGAGTAAATCCTAAGGCAAGACCAATGATTTGCGGCAGGTGCAGAATCGGCATTGTGATATCTTCTTTAAAGCCTTTTTGAGCATCCGGCTGGTATGCGTCCAGCTGCATTTGACACAATGGGCATGGGGTCACAATACAATCAGCACCGGAATTTTTCGGTGATAAGCAGTTTTGTCCTGTTAAGCCCATCACTTCTTTTTCGGCAGGGAAGACAGCATGGAAACCGCAGCAAGCAAGTCTCTGATCAAAATCAACACTTTCTGCTCCCAGCACGTCCATCACCATTTCCATGGAACGCGGGTTCATCGGATTTTCAAATCCCATGATATCAGGCGGCATTAAAATGTGGCAGCCGTAGAAATTCGCTACTTTAAGACCCGTTAAAGGCCGTTTAATTTTTTTCTTCAAGTTATCCAATCCGTAGTCTTGAATCAGCGCCCATAAAAAGTGGGTTACTTCGGTTGTGCCTTTATACTCCAGGCCGGCATTATTCAAGCCAACGTTGACTTTTCCTCGTAATTCTTCGTTTTTATCAAGTTTAAGCTTGGCCGTCCGCAGCATTAATGTACAGGTATTGCATACCGTTAAAATCTTTGTTGTGTTCAGCTGTTCGCCCAAAGCAATGTTTCTGGCATTAATCGAAGTGGCCAAAAAGTCATCCACGTCTTGGATATGGCTTGCGCCGCAGCATGTCCAGCCATTAATTTCGATTAGTTCTATTCCCAGGCCTTCCGCAACCTTTTTGGTTGAAATCATCAGCTCCTCTGCAGCTGACTCTAATGTACAGCCGGGAAAAAATGCATATCTTAAAGTCATGACTCGCTTACCTCCTTAGCAAACTTGTAAATTTCTCTAACCCCTTTGATTCCTTCAACTGCTTTTGGCATATGGAGAGGGTTGATTTTCCCTTTTTTGATCATTCTTAACGCAAAAGGAATTTTGGTCATCGCTGTATTGACGATTCCATCCGTTTTAACCGGAAGCATAACTTCATTTAAGCGGCCTTTGCTTTTTACGTCATCATGGAAGGCAAAAGCATGCTTTGCGCCTTGGTTTTTCACTTCGCCCATCTTGATCGACTCTTGGCGGAGGTAAGAAATTTGCTCGGTTAAAGGAATGCCTTTTGGACACTTTGTAACACACTGCATGCAATGGAGACATTTCCACAGTTCGTTTTCATAAACCGGACGGATATGTTCTTCAGGAGCAGCATCCCTTGAGTCAATGGCAAACCGGTATGCCCTGTTTAGGATAAATGGATCCAAATAGGTTCCATCATTGACCGCAAGCTGGTTACATTCGGATGCACAAACTCCGCACAAGATACAGTCTGTAGGGGCTGCGATTTTATGATAATCTTCTTCGTCCTGCAAAAATCCTTTTTCCACACTGCCGTCATTTGCTGGAATTAACCAAGGCTTCACTTGTTCCATCTTTTCCATTTTCGGCTCCCAAGCAACGGCCAAGTCTTTAATTACATCGAAGTTCTTTAATGGTTCAAACGCTAGACGGTTGGTATTAAAGATTTCTAACACTTCATCTAAAGAAGTTTTACAAGTCAGGAAGGCATTGCCGTTGATTCGAATCGCACAGCTTCCGCAAATGGCATGGCGGCAAGCTGAAGTAAAGGTTAATGTTGGATCCTGCTGTTCACGGATTGTATTGAGTACCCAAAGGATAGTCTTCCCTTTTTCATAAGGAAGTTCATAGCTTTGTTCCCATTCGTTTTCGCCGTCGAATCTTTTAATCTTAAAATATAGTGTCGTATACATCAGTATTTTCGCTCCTCCGGTTGGTATTTCGTAATCGTTACCGGGATGTAATCTAACCGATATTGGTCCCCTTCCTTGTGAATCAATGTATGTTTAAGGAAATCGCCGTCATTGCGTTCCGGATAGTCTGCTCTGGAGTGGGAGCCTCTGCTTTCTTTTCGATTGATCGCGCCCATGGTTACTGCCTTAGCAAGGTTTAGAAGGTTTCCGATTTCTACATAATTAATGAAGGCCATATTATATTTTTCAGAAGGATCGCCAGCGTAAGCATCCTTGTACTCTTCCAAAAGCTGATTGATCGTTTCCAAGGCTTTTTCCATTTCTTTTTCAGTACGGAAAATACCGACGTTATACCACATGGCTTCAGCTAAGCGGTCGCGAATGCTGAACATGCTGATTCCGGTCTTTTTATTGCGGATTTGCTTAAACTTTTCTTTCCACTTGTTTGCTTCAGCTTCCAATTCTTTTGTTCCGGCAAAGCTACGATTTTGGGCTGTTTCTTTTGCGCCAAGTCCGGCATATTTTCCGAAGAACACAACATCGGCTACAGAATTTCCCCCAAGGCGGTTAGCACCGTGGATCGATACGCTTGAGCATTCACCTGCAGCATGGATCCCCTCAATTGGTGTAGCGCAAGTTTTATAATCACTGACATGAATTCCGCCCATCATATAATGGCAGCTTGGACGAATCGGCACTGGTTCTTTAATTAAATCGACACCTTCAAAATCCAAGGCCAGTTCGCGTACCTGCGGAAGGCGTTCCATGATTTTTTTCTCGCCTAAATGACGGAGGTCCATTAATACGTAAGAACCCATTCCTTCCCCAAAGCCGCGGCCTTCTTTGATTTCCGTTTCAATTGACCTGGAAACAAGATCGCGCGGGCCAAGTTCCATTTTTTCAGGAGCATAACGGGCCATGAATCTCTCACCATTTTTATTCAGTAAATAACCGCCTTCACCCCGGCATGCTTCTGATAAAAGAACACCTGTTGAGGCTAGGCCTGTCGGATGGAATTGCACAAACTCAGGGTCCTTCAGTGGAATTCCTGCTTCAAAACATGCCGCAGTTCCGTCACCGGTCATATTAATGGCATTGGTTGTCCGGCTCCAATAGATTCGGCCAAAGCCTCCGGTAGCGATTACCACAGCTTTTGCTTGAATGGAATGAATTTCCCCGCTGCGAATGTCCATTGCAACGATTCCTTCAAACTTTCCATCTTCAACGGCGATGGATAAAAGATACCAGTCATCAAGGAATGTTACGTTATTTTTCAAGCACTGCTCATACAATGCATGCAAAATAACGTGGCCGGTTTTATCTGCTGAATAACAGGTTCTTGGACTTGATGCACCGCCGAACGGTCTTTGAGCAATCCGGCCATTTTCATCCCGGGAAAACGGGACGCCAAAATAGTCCAGTTCTGAAATAATCTTTGGCATATTGGATGTAAAAAACTCGACGGCATCCTGATCGGCAAGGAAGTCGCTTCCTTTTACCGTATCCCGGAAATGTTTTTCCGTTGAGTCGGTTGCATCGCGATAGCCCATCGCGGCATTAATTCCACCCTGTGCCGCTCCAGTATGGGAACGGGTCGGGAAAATTTTTGAAAGACAGGCCACGCGCAAATTTTTATCCTCACTTGCTGAAAGTGCGGCCATCATGCCCGCACCTCCAGCACCTACTACTACTACATCATAAGTTAGCATGGATTTTTTCACCTCTAAACTTTGTTAGTCTTCAACTCTGTATTGTTTGACACCCATCTCATAAAGATCGTTGCCCTGTGAATCAACAGCAACAATACATGGATAATTTTCTACTTCCATTCGGCGGATTGCCTCCGGTCCGAGTTCCGGATAGGCAACAATGTCAACTTTTTTAATCGAATCTGCAATTAGTGCTGCGGCTCCGCCGATGGCAGCAAAATAAACAGCGCCGTTTTTCTTCATGGATTCAATGACTTCTTTGCTGCGGGAACCTTTGCCGATCATTCCGCGCAGGCCCTGCTCCATCATCGCTGGAGAGTAAGCGTCCATCCGTCCGCTTGTAGTCGGTCCGCATGATCCGATCACTTTTCCCGGTTTAGCCGGAGTAGGACCAGCATAATAAATAACCTGATCTTTCACATCGATTGGCAGCGGCTGATCTGCATTTAAGGCCTCAACCATATTTTTATGAGCGGCATCACGTGCGGAGTATATAACGCCCGTAATGGTTACTTGGTCGCCTGCTTTTAAGTCTTTTACTTGATCGTATGTTAAGGGGGTAGTAAGAGCTTTGATTGTTGTCATTTCATTCACTCCTCTTTATAAAATTGCTTCTTTGTGCCGTGCAGCATGGCAGTTTAATGTCACACTAACAGGCAGCATCGCAATATGCGTAGGATAAGTTTCAATGTGAACAGCCAAAGCTGTTACTTTTCCGCCAAAGCCTTGCGGCCCGATTCCTAACTTGTTAATCCGTTCGAGGAGTTCTTTTTCTACTTCGGCATAAGCCGGATTCGGGTTTGGTGCTCCCGCTTCTCGAGCCAATGCTTTTTTGGCAAGCAATGTGCATTTATCCATCGTCCCGCCAATTCCCACGCCCACGATGACCGGCGGGCAAGGATTTCCCCCTGCCTGAGTAACGGCATTGACAATAAAGTCTTTCACGCCCTCGATGCCCTCTGCAGGCTTGCACATTTTAACAGCGCCCATATTTTCACTGCCCGCACCTTTAGGCAATACTTGGATCCTTATTTGATCTCCAGGTACGATTTCTGTGTGAATGACAGCAGGTGTGTTATCTCCGGTGTTTACCCGATTTAATACCGGATCAGCAACGACAGATTTTCGCAAATACCCATCTTCGTAGCCTTGGCGGACTCCCTCATTGATGGCATCGGTAAAATGACCATCGACAATCCGGACATCTTGTCCAACTTCAGCTAAGATTACTGTCATTCCTGTATCCTGGCACATCGGTGCATTCTCATTGCGTGCTAGTTTCACATTTTTTAAGATTTTTTCTAAACTATATTTACCAAACTGGGATTCTTCTTTTTCCAATCCTTCAGCAATGAGCTTTTCAACGTCTTTTGGCAAATCACATGCTGCATTGATACAAAGATCCCTTACGGTGCTGGTAATTAATTTTGCTGATATTTCACGCATATTTTCTAACTCCTTCTTTTGCAGGAACGAATTGCTGTTTATATTCTGTTTCAACCGGTTTAAGCTGAATTTTTCCGCACTTGGAACAAACTAAGAATGGGATAACGAGTTCATAATCATCATCACTGCCATGATAAAGTTCTGCTTGCGGTTCCTTCTTCAATGAAGCCGAGCAACAATCAGATCGCATATTTTATTCGTCCTCTTTTCGTTCAGTTTTTTGGATTACCAAAGGCCCAATACTTTCCACCACAAGCCGCCGACTCCAAGCCATAAAACGATATGAATAATCGAAATGAGGAAACCTAATGACCACCATTTGTTTTGTGTAACGTATCCTGTACCAAAGAATACCGGGGCAGGACCGCAGCCATAATGAGTCATACATCCGAACAAGTTGCTGAAAAATCCTAAAACTAAAGCAGCAACGAGCGGAGGAGCACCAGCTGCAACTACCACTGTTAAAAATGCTGCAAACATCGCACTAACATGTGCTGTATTACTAGCAAAGAAATAATGTGAATAGAAATAAACGACAGAGAGAATGATTAAAGCAGACATCCAAGGCATTCCGCTCACAGCACTCTTCATCGTAGTACTGAACCATGGAATCATCCCTAATGTATTTAAGAATGTTGCCATCATAACAAGAACCGAAAACCAAACTAATGTGTCCCAGGCACCTTGTTCTTTTTTAATATCAGACCAGCTTAATACTTGAGTGACCAATAATGCGCCAAGACCAATAAACGCAGTCGTTGTGGCATTAATATTTAAGCTTGTGCCAAAAATCCACAGGGCCAGCACCAAAAGAAATACTCCCACCATATACCACTCTTCTTTTTTGATAGGGCCCATTTCTTTCAGCTTTTCAGAAGCCATTTTAGAAGCTCCCGGTGTTTCTTTGATTTCAGGCGGATATAATTTGTAAATCACATATGGAATAACGATTAAGCTAAGCAGTCCGGGAACGATCGCTGCAGTCGCCCAGCCCATCCATGAAATTGATTTTCCGGTTAAATCTTTTGTAATTTGTACGGCTAACGGATTTGCAGCCATTGCCGTTAAAAACATGGCTGATGTAATCATGTCACCTTGGAAGGCGACTTTTGTTAAAAACGCCCCTACTTTCCTTTCCGTTCCATCACCTACACGTGAGCCATAGCTCTCAGATAAAGAACGGATGATTGGAAGCAGGATACCTCCAGCACGTGCTGTATTGGATGGCATTGCCGGGGATAAAAGCAAGTCGCTTGCGATTAAGGAATAGGACAAACCAAGCGTCTTTTTGCCGAACTTTTTTACAAAAAGATAAGCTACTCTGGCTCCAAGACCTGTTTTGATGAACCCGCGCGAGATGAAAAAGGCAATAACAATCAGCCAAATTGTTGAATTTTGGAATCCACTGAGTGCTTGTTCAATCGTAAGTGTTGATGTTATGACGGTTGCTGTTAAGGACAATATTGCTACACTTCCCATCGGAAGCGGCTTAATGACTAAGCCAACAATGGTGGCAACAAAGATTGCAAATAGATGCCATGCTTGCGGATGCAAACCTGCAGGAGGATTGATCATCCAGATAACTGCACCGAGAGCTAAAGTGATCAGTAACGAAAATATTTTTACCTCACTCGATTTTGGATTTTTGGATGTTGATACGAATTCAGAAAGACTTTGTTTTCTTTTTAACGCAGGTACTGCCATTTTGTTCACTCCTTTTCTTTTTTGAAAAATGTCACAAATCGTTCACATTTGTGAAATATTTCACAAACTTCCCTAATAAAAAAACGCTATGTCTAGTGGGTTCACACCATTTTTAACTGAGCAATTCTTAAAAATCCTCTCCCATTCTTTTAAAAATAAAAGCTATGTTATGAACCTTTTCTGTTCAATAGAATCTTACAAAATTGCAGTGAATCATTATAGTTTATGAAAATTTATAAAGAGTTTTGTAACTAAAGAAAGTAAATATAAAGGTAAAAAAATACATGAGTCTCAACTCCCAACCCATGTATGGAAATAAAACAAATAGGAGCAATACATCAACAGAATAAAGGCGGTGTGAGCGAAGCAAAATATCACTACTCCAGAGACGATAAATGTATTTTTTACCTTTCACTTGGATTAAATGAATCACTTTCGCGCAGCTCCGCCCCTTTTCCACAAAAAAAGAGCAGGATGCTTCTCCCGCTCTTAAAGTTAATCAGCTTATATATTGTTTTATCTTATCTGCATTTAAGTTAATAACCCGATGCAAGTAGACAGGGCGGCCAATCGTTCCATACATTAGCTCTGTCTCAACAACCCCAATATCAGCTAAAAAATAGAGATACTTTCTCATAGATACTCTGGAGATCCCTACTTTCTGAGCCATTTCATCAGTTGAAAAACTGCTGTCATGAATATCGACGATTTTCTCCCAAATTTTTTTCAAAGTATTTCTGGTTAATCCCTTTGGAAGATCCTTTTCTTCAGCTGGTACTTGATGATCCCGATGGAAAAATAATTGATCCAAATCAGATTGATTCACTTTTTCCTGTTTGCTGATGAATGAAATTTCGTCCTTATATGTAGTAAGCGCAGATTGAAATCGTTCAAACTCAAATGGTTTAATTAAGTAATCAGCCACTCCAAAGCGCAAACCTTTCTGAATACTACATTTATCGCATGCAGCTGAAATAACAATGATATCAATTCCCCGATCGATTCCTCGGATTCTTGACAGCAAAGACCAGCCGTCTTCGCCCTGCATATAAATATCCAGCAAAATTAAATCAATCTCTTCCTCTTCAATTGCCGGAAGAGCTTCTTCAACGGAAGATGCAATCATTACTAATTCGAACCCTGGTATTTTTTCCAGATATCTGCGATTAATTTCTGCAACCATTGGATCGTCTTCTACGATGATTGTCCTGATCATCATTCATCACTCCATTCCCCATAAGACAAAACCACATTGATTTTGGTTCCTTTCTCTTCCTCTGAGGATATCTTTATTTGGCCATTCAGTTTATCTAAACAGTGTTTCACAAGATACAAACCAAATCCCCTGTTTTCGCCTTTTGTCGAGAAACCCTTATGAAAGGCACGGTTCAAAATTTCCTGACTCATGCCGATGCCTGAATCAGAAACAGTGATGGATAATTGGTGTCCCGATAAAGGGATTATTTCTAATACAATCTTTTTCTCGTTCCTGCCTTTTAATGAATCCAATGAATTATCAATTAAATTTCCAATTATTGTAATAATATCCTGTTTTATTTCTTCACTTTTTATATTTGGAAAATAACTTTCCTCTGAGATGGAAAGGGTTCCTCCTTTTTCTCTTACAAAGCTTAACTTTCCAAGAATGAAACCGGCCATTACAGGATCCTTAAACCGTGAAGTAATAAACCCCACTTCCGTTTGAAATTTATTGGTAATTCCCCTCACAAATTCAATCAATTGCTCATAATATCCCATTTGAACCATTCCTAAAATAACGTGCAGTTTATTCATAAATTCATGTGTTTGGGAACGAAGCGCCTCGGCATAAGACCTGACTCCCGTAAGCTGTTCGGCCATCAGCTTCATTTCTGTTTTATCTCTGAAAGTGGCGACAGCACCGGTAATATGATTATTGATCGTAATTGGAACAATATTGGCAACTACACTGATATTATTTAAAACATATTCATTATCTACAATTACATCTCCCTTCTCCACAACTGCAGAGATGGGCAGACTGGGAATAATTTGATTAATATTCATACCCATTGGATTTCCGCTGTACCCCATTTTAGTGATTAATCTTTTAGCCTCTTGATTTACTAAAGTGATTCCCGCTTCCCGGTCAAACGCAATAACGCCCTCACGAGCATACTCGAGAACAGCACTTCTTTGCTGTAGTAAATTGGCAATTTCTCCAGGCTCCATTCCAAACATGATTTTTTTCACCTTTCTGCCAAGCAGGATGGCCCCGATCAAACCAATAATAATTCCCAACAGCATACTGTAATAAATCACTCTGTCCCCCTGATTGACCTCCTGTTCAACACTGTCCAGCAGTACTCCGACTGCCACTGCCCCAATTTGCTGCCCATTCGCATTAAAAACAGGGGTAAAAGCTCTTAGTGACATCCCCATGGTACCTTTTGCGATCGATATATGTTCTTTTCCGGAAAATACAGGACCTTCGTCGCCGCCAACAAATTTCTCACCTATTTTTTTCGGATCTGGATGTGATTTTCGAATCTTGTCCATATCCATTACAACAATAAAAGGTACATTGGTTGCTTTTCTAATTCTTTCCGCATACTGCTGAATCGATAGATCTTCTGCTTTGCCGCTAAGTCCATTTATCACAATGGGGGATAAGGCGACAGATCTTGAAATATTTCTCGCATTTTCCTTAATATGATCCATTGTCATTTGTTCAATGTTTCGCTGAATAAAATAGTCCGTTACCAATAAACAAATCATACTCACACCGCAAACTAATAAGGTAATCGTTGTCTGCAAACTCAATCTGTTAAATCTTTTCACCATTATTCTCACTCCATGTGAATGATCAATTTAATATTCCTTATTGTAATCTCTTAACGAAAGAAAAAATATTTCAAAATATTGAAAGTCATTTTTGAAAAATAAAAAAACAGCCCGGGTTGCTGTTTTATAAATGATTCGATTGCCTTTTAATTTTTTTGTAC
>CAZNMO010000176.1:0-463 GCA_964574195.1 uncultured Clostridiaceae bacterium
ACAAGCACGGTAATTCCCGCCTCGTTGAGATCCTTTATTATTTTAAAGCATGTATTAACCATTATAGGCATAAGTCCCATTGATATTTCATCAATAAGCAGCAGTTTTGGTTCCAAAACCAAAGCTCTCCCTATTGCAAGCATCTGCTGTTCCCCGCCGCTCATTGTTTTTGCCAGTTGATTTTTTCTTTCCTTAAGCCTCGGAAACAGTTCATAAATTTTATCAATATTTTGCCTTATTCTATTATTATCTTTAATCTTATAGCACCCAATCTTTAAATTTTCTTCAACTGATAAATTTCCAAATACCCTTCTTCCTTCAGGCACATAGCCGATACCCATACCTGCTCTTTCCCATGCGGCTATTTTAGAAATGTCTGTTCCTTCAAACATGATATGACCGGACTTTATTTCCTTAAGCCCCATTATAGCTTTAATCAATGTAGTCTTGCCAGCACCATTTG
>CAZNMO010000176.1:473-9654 GCA_964574195.1 uncultured Clostridiaceae bacterium
GTCCTATTACACTTACCAGTTCTCCTTTCTTTATATCGAGCGATACTTTTTTACGACTTCCATCTGTCCATAAAAAATTTCTACGTCTATTATATTAAGCAATTACATCATCCTCCCCTAAATATGCTTCAATAACCTTAGGATTATGTTGAATCTCCTTTGGAGTACCCTCAGCAATTTTTTGTCCGAAATTTAATACAACTATTCGGTCACATACCTTCATTGATATAGGAAGATTATGTTCAATGAGCACTATAGTTTTGCCTTCCTGCTTTAATTGCATTATTAGCTCAATAACTTCATTGATTGCATAATTGCTTAATCCGGCACACGGTTCATCAAGCATGATAAGTACCGGATTAATTGCCAATGCTCTTGCAATTTCAAGCCTTCTCAGATACCCCAGGCTTACTTCTCTTGCCTTTTTATCCTTAAATTCCATCAAGCCCGTTCTACTGATTATTTCCATGGCTTTTTCCTCTGTATCTTTTGTATGGCTTTTATTGAGCAATGAATTAAGACCTGTATATTGGTTAATACCTAATGCAGCAATGACATTATCGAATATAGATATATCCTTTAAAGGTTTTGAAATTTGAAAAGTCCTGGCAACTCCTCTCCTGGCCATTTCAAACGGTTCTTTACCTTGTACTTCTTCTCCGTTTAATAAAATTTTCCCTGCTGTTGGTTTATAGACGCCGCATATTACATTAAACAAGGTGGTTTTCCCCGCACCATTCGGACCTATTACTCCCAATGTTTCTTTCTCATATAAATTGACATTCAGTCCGTCAATAGCTGTCAATCCTCCGAAATGCATTTTTAAACCTTCAACCTTCAACATTTCCTGCATCTCTTTCACCACCTTTTTTACGCATTATATCAAAACTTAATTTATTTATGTTTCTCATGGCAAAGCTGTCATCGCCAAGCAATCCTTGAGGCTGAAATCTCATCATCAATACAAGCAAGCTTCCGTACACAATCATTCTGTAATCAGCCATGAACCTGAAAAGCTCAGGTGCTGCACCTAATAAAACCGCTCCGAATATAGGTCCCTTTATTGTCCCTATTCCTCCTATTACAACCATTGACATAATGCTTATGGATACAACAAATGCAAAGTCGCTGGAATATATGAATGTCATATAATGTGCATATACAGCACCTGTCAATCCTGCTATGGCAGTACCCAGCGCAAATGTAAGAACCTTGTATTTATTGACGTCAATACCAAATGAAGAGGCAGCTGCTTCATCATTTCTGATGCTCGCCAGTGCGAGACCAAACCAGGACTTATTCATTTTATCGATAAAAAAGCAGGTTATTACTATAAGTACGAGAACAAGAACGAGATATTCCGGAGGATTCATCTTTATTCCGAAAAAAGCGACCTTCTCAACTGACATTCCAAGAGAAGCACCGAATACAGGAGAGTATTGAAAAATAGCAACTATTACAAAGTTTATTCCTATTGTTGTAATTGCAAGGAAATCATCCTTCAGCCTTATGCTTATAAGTCCTAAAAGAGCACCAACCGCTCCGGTACATATAAATGATAAGGGCATGGCTATCCAAAAACTGATACTCAATGTTTTAGTCATCAAAGCTGAAAGATATGCTCCGATACCAAAAAAGGCAGCATGACCCATTGCGGACTGACCGGCATAACCCGTGATAATATTTAGGCTTAAAGCTAACAGAATAAATATACCTACATTTACTGAAACAACCGTTAAATACATTTTAAACCTCCTATGCGCTTTTTCTGCTCAACAAGCCTGAAGGCTTAACGAGCAGAACTATTATCAGAACAATAAATGCAATGGCATCTCTTGGCATCACTGAACCGATGTATGCAGATACCAATGTCTCCGCTAGCCCGATAATTAATCCGGCAAAAACAGTTCCAAGAGGATTTCCCAAACCTCCCAATACAATTATTGCAAGCATCTTATATGATGGAATATCACCGATTGAAGGCGTGATTGAATTATATAATAAACCTACCATTATTCCGGCTGATGCGGCAAAACCGTAGCCAAGTATATAACTTAATTCCATTGAAACATTTGTATTTATTCCCATAGCTTTTGCAATTTCAGCATCTTCAGCAGTTGCCTTCCATGCAAGTCCCAGCTTTGTTTTGTTTAGTATGAACCACAGTATTGCAAACAATAGTGCAGTAAGAGAGATAATCAATATCCACTCAGGATTAATCACAAGTTTTCCAATCTTAATAACCTGGGTTTTAAATTCAATTCCAAAATCCTTCACATTGGGTCCGTTAATCAGCCTCAGAAGGTCTCCTGTAAGTGTAAAAAGCCCAACGCTTGTTATAAGCGGCACTATTGGTATTAAATTTGGTTTGCTGATGATAGGGTGATATATAAACTTCTCAACTGCAACCCCCAAAAGTCCCGTAAAAATCATTGAAATAAGAAAAGCCAAAAGCAAATTTTCAGTCAAACTATATATGTACCAGCCCATATAAGCACCCACCGCATATGCAGCAGCATTCGCTATATCAAGAATTCGCAATATCCCATAAATTAAAGTTGCTCCCATAGAAGTCAAGGCATAAACGCTTCCTATCATTATTCCATTTGCTATTTGCTGTAAAAACATATTATTCACCTCTTTTCAAATATCAGAAGGGGGAAATCCCCCTTCACAATACATTTTAATTAGATGGAGGAGTTATTATATCCTTATCTGAAACTTCTCCATAATAGTGAAAATCTCCATCTTTTATTATTTGAACCTGTACAGGTTTTATAGCCTCTCTTGTTTTAGCGTATTCAATTAAGGTTCCTGTTACAGTTTCAAAATTCTTAAGATTTTTAATAGTATCGCGTATCTTGACTGGATCTGTTCCAACTTCTCCAATAACTTTAAACAAAACCTCAAAGGAATCATAAACTGATGCACCAACCATATCAGGAACTATTCCGTACTTTTCCTTGTAAGCCTTGATATAATTTTGCGTAGATTCATTGTCCGCATCTCTGTTCATATTAGTTGTAAGAATTATTCCTTCAGCATCTTTTCCGGCCACCTCCAGGAATTGGAACGAGTCTATACCTTCAGTACCGATTATCGGAACATTCAATCCCATTTTCTTCACCTGTCTTGCAATCTCGGCACCATGGCTATAATAATTTGCCATGTAAATCAAATCTGGTTTAACTTCCTCTTTAAGCTTTGTTATAACAGGAGCAAATTCCTTATCTGCCATTGCAAATTTATCAACTGAAACAATTTCAGCTCCATGTGATGTTGCATATTCCGTGAAAGATTCTGAAAGCTGTTTTCCAAAGTCTATATCTACTGCAATAATAGAAATTCTTTTTGCCTTAAGCATATCAACAGCTACTTTTGCGCCGGCCTTTCCCTGAACTGCTCCTGCAAATGATTGTGAGAATATAAAATCGCCTGACTTGCAAACATCCGGGTGTATAGCATAACCGGAAAGCATAGGAATGCCTGCCTCCTGAAAAATAGGAGCTGCAACTCTGGTAGGGCCTGAATAACTTCCGCTGACTACAGCTATAACCTCATCCTTGGTTGTAAGCTTTTGTGCAATGTTTACAGCCTGCTTTGTATCAAGCGCATCGTCATATTTGACAAGCTCAACCAAACATCCGTTTATGCCTCCCTTTTCATTTATGATGCTGACAGCAAGTTCAGCAGAATTTGCTGTGCTTATACCATCAGCTGCTCCTGCTCCCGTAACCGGCGAAAAGAATCCTATGCGTATAGGCTCCTTGCTTTCTTCCTTTGATGGTGCATTTCCTGCTGAAGAATTTTGTGCAGGCGCTGCTGTGTCAGTTTTAGTTTGGCAGGATGCAAGAGTAAATAACATCATAAAAGCCAAAACAAATGATACTAAAGATTTAATATTTTTGTTCATGCCATTAACCTCCTAAATATTTTTTATCTATGATTTATTTTAACACCGCGTTTCTGAAAACGTTATTTTTACATAATAATTGTTGTCAATATGCATCAATTTTTCATAAACTTATATGAAACATTCATAAAACTATGTTATTATTTTTTTGTTCATATGATATAATGATTATATGTTGAAGCAATTTTAAATACTAATTTTGATGACAGTTTTTCATAACATATTTAACTTTATTAAAAATAAATCAAAATAAGGAATGTTATTATGAAACTAAAATCTAAAATAACAATGAGCATTTGTATAATTGTAATTATTTCTTTGCTTATTATGTGCGCATCAATTTACACAAAATCTGCATCAATACTGAATGATGAATCAACTAGGCTTACAGAGGTCCAGATACTGAGGGCCCAAGAAAAAATTGATTTAATGGTCAAAAAAGTTCAGGTTGAAACATTGGCATTTTCAAGAGATGAACATGTTTACAATTTCTTCAGCGGAAAAGAAAATGTTGTAGAAACTAATAAGTACCTTACTGAGACAATGGAGCAAATGAATTCAAACGACAACTATTACAAGGATTTGTTCATAGTTGATTTAAAAGGAATCATAGTCGCATCAACGATGCCAAATGCTATGTATGTAGACCTGTCAAGCAGAAAATATATTCAAGATGGTTTTAACTTTGAAAAGACATCTACAAGTGATATTCTGCTGGCCTTGTCAGATAAGACAAACATAGTAAATACTGTTCATCCTATATATAACGAGGAAGGAAAGGTTTTAGGATTGTTCGGTATTGCTATACGCGCTGAAAATTTCGTTTATTTTGCCAATGATTATAAAATAGGAGAATCAGGATATTTCGTAATTATTGACTCAAACGGCTACATATTATCGCATAAAAACCAAGATATGATTCAAAAGCTGGCATCCGAAGCTTTACCAGGTTTT
Organism: uncultured Clostridiaceae bacterium; assembly: GCA_964574195.1. GTDB lineage: Bacteria > Bacillota > Clostridia > Lutisporales > Lutisporaceae > BRH-c25. Next base: position 5,341 of record CAZNMO010000176.1, read on the forward strand.
AAGGACCTGGATTTTGCATCAAATAACATTTATAAAACTTATGAAGATGGTTACATAAATTCATACAAAAAAATGAACAGCAACAATTGGATTTTACTGACGGTCATGCCATCGAGCGAGCTGAGAGCAAAATCCATAAGCTTGTTGGAATATGTAATTGTTTACGGTACAATCATTTCAAGCTTGTCAATATTATTGAGCATTTTTATGTCCAACAAAATATCTTCTCCTATAATTCACATAAACAATTATATTAACAGTGCTAAAAGCAGCAATGATATCTTTGAAAATGCAATTGACAAAACAATTGTAAACGTAAAAAGCATGTCTGAGGCAGATGGATATATTGATTATGAAAACTGCAATAAAATTGATTTATTTATTGATTCGGTAAAAAATAAAATAGATAAAGACTGGAACTTTTTTGAAAAGGATGCTGAATTATTGATTAAAAAATCTGAATTTTTTAAAAATTCGCTGGAGATGAAAACGTATTTAACTTCAAAATTTTTGTCCACGCTATCACACGACATAAGAACATCGCTCACACTGATTAAAGGATATGCTCAAGGACTGCTGTCAGGTATTATAGAAGATGATGATACAAAAAAAAGATTTGTCAATGAGATATATAACAGCGCTCAAATTTTGGAAAAAATCTCATATGATGTGCTGGATTCCACTTATGAAGCACAATATATACATAAATTAAGAAGAGAAGAAATTAATGCAGATGAATTTTGCAGATATTTGTTTTCTTCAGCAAAGGATTATGTAGAAAGTTCAGACAGAATATTTGCAGGCGAATATTGCTGCGATAATTGCATAATAAATGTCGACAAGGTGAAAATTATACGCGTATGGCAAAATATTTTAAGCAATGCCGTCAAGTATAGTGAAAAATTTACATCTATAAATGTAACTATCAATATGGAAAATGATAAATTGCTTTTGAAAATCAAAGATAATGGAATAGGAATCAAGGAAAATGATAAGGCATATATTTTTGAAATGTTTTACAAATCCGACCTGTCATCAACAAACAGCTATGGTCTTGGGCTGTACGTATCAAAGCTTATCATTGAATTGCATGATTCCAAGCTGCAATTTGAATCAACATTAAATCAAGGAAGCACATTTTGGTTTTACCTGGATACATATAAAGCATGAAAAGTATGAAAGTATAAAAAGAAGCTGTTCATTCATTTGTACAGCTTCTTTTTATATTCTCATATAAATTTGGTCTCGAAAATATATCCTACTCCCCGTATTGATTTTATGTATTTTTCACTGTTTCCATCGTCACTTAGTTTTAATCGTATTCTTTTTATATAGGTATTCACTATATTTTCATCATACAAATCGCTTTGCCATACATCCCTGAGTATTTTCTGCCTGGATATTGCATTAAACGCATTATCTATTAGATATACAAGCAATCTGAATTCAGTATTTGAAAAATTAATTTCATATCCGCTTTTTGTGACCTTATATGCATTGCGGTAAATTTTTATATCATCAAATTCAATCGGCATCTCTTGATTTTTAGATGCTTTATAACGCTCAACCCTGTTTATGTGCGCTTTGATTCTGGCTATGAGTTCAAGAGGGTCAAACGGCTTCACCACATAATCATCTGCGCCCTCTCCGAGCGCCTTAATTTTATCAAAAGATGTTGCGTTAGCACTCAGCATTATGATAGGTACATTATAACTTTCTCTAATTTTTTTACAAACTTCGTTGCCATTAATTCCTTCCATGTTTATATCAAGCACAATTAAATCTACGGTGTCGTCAAAAAATGCCAATGCGTCCCTTCCGCTATAAGCACATACGGTCTTATACTCATACAGTTTCAAATATTCTGCAAGCATTTTTACAACTCTTTTATCATCGTCGACTACAAGAATCTTTCTTTCATGATTCATATTATCACCCCATTGATAAAATATTTTATACTTATAATTAATACTCCGTGAATATATGATAAAACATTGAAAAGTTCATAATAACAATAACCTAACATATTAAAAGCTGAACCGATAATATCAGTACTCCACACAAATATTGCATGGTAAGAAAAAATATGCTCTCTTTTCAGCAAATACAAGCGTTTAGTTTTTTCTTAAATAAATTACATCAAACGTTTCCATTAAATATTATATTAAATTTATCTAAAAATCAATACTATATTTTAAAATGTGCATATTGAAACATAAGCGATACTAATTGCGAAGCACCAAGGTTCCCGAGGCAAACAGCAATAAATATTAATTTTTAAAAAAATTTCATAAAATTAATATTTGACTACTCATTTCAATTGTGATAGTATGAGTTTAAAGAAAATATTTTTATATCATTTGACTATCGAAATATTGCACAGGCTTATTATGTCTTTTGATGAATGACGATAAAAATAAATTGCATAATTAAAGTTTATATTATATTTTTTTAGCTTATTATGCAACTTATATATTTCAGCTTTCAAATTGGCATTTTTATATTTTTTAACATTTCGTAATATTTGAGATCAATTTTTGATTTATATAAAAATTTAGTCAACAATATGATAAAATATATAATATCACTATTTTATTTAGAGTATTTTAATTAATATAATTTAATTTTATACATACGTGAAGAATAATTATTACCGATAATTTTATAATTTCAACAGGAGGATACTATGAATAACGGTATATTTAAAATGGAAACTTTCGCAAACGAAAGGGTATTAAACTATTTGCCAGGCTGCAACGAAACAAATGAACTTAGAAAAACGCTGAACGATATGAAAAATAATCAAATTGAAATACCTATTATCATAGGCGGAAAAGAATACAGAACCGGCAGCTTGAAAAAATGCATAGTGCCTCATAATCACAAACACATATTGGGTTACTATCATGAAGCAACAGAAGAATTGGTTGAACTTGCAATAAAAACTGCTCTTGAAGCAAAAGAAAAATGGGAAAATGTCCATTCCGAACATAGAATAGCCATTTTTAAAAGAGCTGCATACCTCGCAAGCACATCATGGAAAGCAAAACTGAACGCAGCTACAATGCTTTGTCAAAGCAAGACATTTTTTCAGGCAGAAATTGATGCTTCGGTTGAGCTTTCTGATTTTTATAATATCAATGCATACTGGCTGAGCCAGATTTATGAACAAATACCCGTTCAGACGACAGACAGCATGAACAGGATTGACTATCGTCCGCTGGAAGGCTTTGTTTTTGCAGTGAGCCCTTTTAATTTCACAGCAATAGGAGGAAATCTTGTAGGAGCACCTGCGATTGCAGGAAACACTGTAGTATGGAAACCTGCATCAACAGTTGTTTATTCTTCATATATAGTATATAAACTTTTGGAGGAAGCGGGATTACCTGCAGGTGTCATAAATTTCATTCCCGGCAATGCTAACATGATCGGCGACATTGTTTTAAAACACAGGGAATTAAATGCTATAAACTTTACAGGCTCTACCAAAGTATTCAATGACATGTGGAAAACAGTGGGCATGAACATTGACAATTATAAAAACTATCCGAGACTTGTCGGCGAAACAGGAGGAAAGAATTTTGTCCTCGCTCACAACACCGCTGATGTCAAAGCGCTTGTCGCAAATCTTATAAGAGGTGCATTTGAATATCAAGGTCAAAAATGTTCTGCAACTTCAAGGGCATATATACCTTCAAGCATATGGAGCGAAGTAAAGGAACTATTGATTAATGAAACAAAAAAAATAAGGATGGGTGATGTCGAAGATTTCGATACATTCATAGGAGCAGTAATAGATAAAAAATCATTTGAAAACATCAAATCATATATCGATTACGCAAAGAGTTCAAAAGATGCTGAGGTCATATGCGGAGGTGTATGTGATGACAGCGTAGGATATTTTGTTGAACCTACGATAATTGAAACAAGGGAGATACGTTTCAAGACTATGATTGAAGAAATTTTTGGTCCTGTTTTATCCGTATATGTCTACGAGGACAGCGAATATAAAAATCTCCTCGCTACTCTTGAGGACATAAGCGAATACGGACTGACAGGTTCAATATTTGCCAAGGACAGATACATCATCAGAGAGGCCGAAAAGAAACTGATGTATGCAGCAGGCAACTTCTACATTAACGACAAAACAACAGGAGCTGTTGTGGGACAAAGCCCGTTCGGAGGTTCAAGAAAATCAGGAACAAACGACAAGGTAGGCACGATGGGCAACATGCTCAAGTGGTTAAACCCCAGAAGCATTAAGGAAACCTACAAGCGCATCGATACATTTGAATACAATTTTGTAAAAGAGGA
>CAZNMO010000177.1:0-9447 GCA_964574195.1 uncultured Clostridiaceae bacterium
TTATTTCAATTTTCAATCACTTTAACAATTTTTATAATCCCAATATACTTTCTATAGCCGAAAGCAGTTCCCTAACGTCTTCTAATGTCAGATCAGCCATGTGGGCAATCCTGAATGTTTTTTCTTTGAGATTTCCATAGCCGTTTGAAATTGCAAAACCAGCTTTACCCAGCTCAGCATTTAAATTTTTTACGCTTATATTCCTTGTATTCCTTACTGTTGTGAGGGTAATGGAAGCATTTTTTTCATCGGCAAACAAATCAAAATATTTCTTTGCCCATTCCCTTGTAAATTCTGCCATCTCGATATGCCTTCTGAATCTGCTATCAAGTCCTTCATTGATAATATTATCAAGCTGGTAATCAAGCGCATACATAAGTGAAATATTTGGCGTTGAAGGGTATTGATAATCTTTTTTCTTTATTGTAACATACAGCTGTACAAGATCCAGATAAAATCCCCTGTTTTTAACAGTCCTTGCTTTTTCTACAGCTCTTTCTGATATTGTGCATATGGCTAATCCCGGAGGTAGCCCCAAAGCCTTTTGTGATGATGTTATGCATGCATCGATACCCAACCTGTCTACTTCAATTTTGACTCCCCCGGCAGAACTCACAGTATCCACACAGAATATTACATCGGGATATTTTTTTACAACACTGCTTATTTCTTCTATCGGATTCATGACACCGGTCGAAGTTTCATTATGCGTAATAGTTACTAAATCATACTTGTGCATCGACAGCGCATCATCAACCATTTCAGGAGTAGTTATACTGCCCGGTTCAGATTTGAACAGATCTGCATGGATTCCATTCGACAAAGCTATTTCATGCCATCTGTCACCGAATGAACCAATTGAAAATACCGCTGCCCTTTCTTTTGTAAGACATCTTACCGAAGCTTCCATCAAGCCACTGCCTGACGATGTTGACAGTAAAATTTCATTCTCAGTATAAAAAAGTTTTTTTAGCTTATCGCTTATAGCATGCTGCAATACGGATGCTTCACTGCTCCTATGGCCTATCATTGGCGTTGCCATTTTTTCCAATACATCCTGTCTGACCTCAACTGGTCCCGGTATAAATAATTTCTTGCGCATTTTTTCCTCCTATCAACTATAATGAATAATAATTCCTATAAAAAATAATAAAATAAAAATCGCCTCTAAAAATATAGAGACGAATTATTCGCGGTGCCACTCTAATTGTCGCAATAATTAAAACCTTATTCATATTACGACCACTTTAAATTTATAACGCAATCTGCGTCCCGCTTTACGGGAAACTCAGGAACGGATTCAACAATTCATTGTATCGATTTGCACCTTCCATCGACTCTCTGCAACAATAAAGTTATTTACTGCTTTCCATCTTCGTTTAATTCATAATTTATTTGATAAAATATTAATGAGAGTATATACTCATGCAATTTTATTGTCAAGAAAATTATTTGAATTTTTTTAAAATTACACTTGACAGTAATAATGTATTGGTGTATTATTTAACTATGATACTAGTATTCAAGAATTTCTCTGGGAGGTGAACTGATGGAATTTAATAATAACATGCCTATATATCTGCAGGTAATTCATAAAATTAAGCAGGATATAATTACCGGAAAACTGAAGCCGGGCGAAAAAATGCTTTCTTCAAGAGAATATTCTCAAGAGTTGGGGCTGAATTTTAATACGGTTGCAAGAGTGTACAAGGAGATGGAGATGGAAAATATAGTTTTTACAAAAAGAGGATTGGGGACTTTTATTACCGAATCAGAAGAAAAAATAGAAAATATTAGGTATGAAACAGCAAAAGAGCTTTTGGATAATTTCGTGAACGGCATGGAGAAGATAGGCTTTACACGAGATCAGATGATAGAATTTATAAAGAAAAAATAAATATATAAAAAACAAGGAAGGAATGAAAAAGTTGAACCAATTATTAGAAATTAAAAATTTAACTAAAAAATATTACAACAAGATAGCACTCGAAGATGTAAATTTATCATTCGAAAAAGGTAAAATATACGGACTGATGGGACCGAACGGCAGCGGCAAGACTACTTTGATGAAGGTTATAATAGGACTTCACAAACAAACTTCAGGAGAAGTATTTATAAATGAAAATCCTTTGTCGTTTAAAACCAAATCATTTGTATCATACATGCCTACAGAAAATTTTCTGTATGAATCATTTAAAGTTAAGGATGTTGTAAAATACTACGCAGACATGTATCCTGACTTCAAAAGCGATACGGCAATGCAGATACTGAAAGATATAAATGTAGATACTGAATTCAGAATTTCAAAGCTGTCATCAGGACTTGTAGGTAAGCTCAAGGTAGCGCTCGCATTATCGAGGGATACTCTCATATATATGCTTGATGAACCCCTTAACGGAGTTGACATACTGGCGCGGGACGCAATAATAGACCTAATCGTAAAAGCTTACAGCGAAGATAAAATAATAATAGTGTCAAGCCATCTCGTTAATGAACTTGAAAAAATACTTGATTCTGTAGTGTTCATTAAAAATGGCAACGTTGAACTTTTTGGCGATGCTGAGGAGCTTAGGCAGAAACACGGAATGTCAATCGAAAACCTTTATAAGGAGGTATACAGAGAATGTTAAAAATAATAAAATATGATTTCATAAAAAAATATAAATTAATTTCAATAGTGCTCATTATTTCGGCAATGCTGAATCTTTTCGCTGTAATCAAGCTCAAAATCGAAGGAAGTGCATTATTCCTGGGACTGTTCCCAATGGCGATGATTCTTTTATATGTTATCGATGTAATAAAAATGTACAGCGATGATTTAAACAAGAAAAGCGGATACATGTTATTCATGACGTCAAACAGCGGATATAAAATAATTGTATCAAAAGTAATAACGGCAATACTTGAATCATTTGCAATTTTACTTATATATTTCATATTCATATTAATCAATACATTGTATATCAGCGCAGTTCAAGGATTTAATTTAACTATAAACATAAATGAGCTGGTGAGAGCAATAAATATGGTTCTGTCAGGAAGTTTGGGCTTCAATCTGGGCCACGTATTCATAATATTATTCACAATACTGGTGTTTGCAATTAGCTTCATTATGTCTGCATATACTGCTATAACCGTAAGAAAGAGCATTTTTTCCGAATCAAAATTCGGAGGATTATTCAGCTTCATAATATTTATTGCATTAAACTGGTTGACATCTTATGTTTCAGGCAAAATACTGTCAATACTTCCGTCAGACTACAACATAATCGTAAATAACTTTGAAACTTTTATTTCAGCGAGTGAATTGGCTGTTATATTGCTCCCTGTAATAACTTTAACGATTATCGAAATTATTCTTATGGCTATGGGCTCAGGATATCTGCTTGAGAAAAAAATCAATCTGTAAAATCTGTAATATGCTAAATAATCCGGAAAGCTGTTTACCAATTTTCCGGATTAATCTAATAAAATATAATATAATGGGAAATAATAGAATAAATTATAGAAAGGGGAAAAATTTTGAAAAAAGTTGTATCAATTTTTTTATTAACTGTTACGCTTTTAAACCTGACAGCATGCACATCCAACTTTAAGGTAAATGAAGATATAGTAAAAGATCTATCGGATAAAATTACCGAAAATGTAATAAATACCGTAGACAAAGAAAAAGTTGAAAAGAAAGAAAATTACAAGCTGGATGCATCAAAATCAGATGAATTGATCATCAACGGTTCAGTGGGGGAAATCAAAATATCAAGTCATGATTCCGATAAAGCATTGATAGACGTAAGCATCGCATCAAAATCAAAAGATAAGGAAAAAGCAAAGAAGTTGATTGATGATTACACCTATTCGGTAAAAGCAGAATCAGATGCAATAAAAATCAATACCACAATATCAAATGATAAAGTAATAGGTGAGGACAGCATTGAGGTAAATCTGGATATTAAAATCCCTGCTGCTGTAAAGCAAATCACTGTTGTCAGCAATGTTGGTGACATTCAGATATCAAATATCATAGGTGATTTGAAAATAAGCAACAACGTCGGAGAAATAAGATTTGAAAATGCAGGTGGCTCCTGCAACGTAACCTCCGATGTGGGAGAAATAATACTCAATAAGAGTATTTTGACAGGAGAATCCGAATTCAAGACAAATACGGGAGAGATATCAATTTCAGCTTCTGAAATATCTGAGGCGAAAAAGATATTTGCTGAAGCAAATGTTGGAGATATAAAGATTGAGCTCCCGGAATCATCCGATTATAAGGCTGAAATTCACGAATTCATGGAAAAGGAAAGAACTGAAATTCACGGAAACGGCAAAACAAAAATCAAGCTTACCACTCACGTAGGCAACATAGATTTCAAATAAAGGTGCTATCAATGCGCCTTTTTTAATTTCATGTTTTATTTTTTTATTAAGTGGTATATATATAATAATTACTTCATAAAATTAAAAGTTGCTGTTTACAATGCCTATATATATTCTTTACACGCAATATGTTATAATATGGTTAAATATAACAAGTATTTTAAATTTTACGAATATAATTTTTCATATTATCATTGAATGTAACAATACATTCTAAAATTAGCAACCTTTAAAAGCATATTTAATATCGGTATGAAATCATACAATTAAAATTTTGAATAAAGCGGGGAAAGCGGATGACAGCTGAAAATATAAATCAATTACCAGTTTATTTATTTCATCAGGGAACAAATTACTGCTCATATAAATTTCTTGGAGCGCATATTATAAATTCGGATGAAAAAAAAGGCACCATGTTCAGAGTGTGGGCTCCAGATGCCAAAAAAGTGCATGTAACGGGAAGCTTTAACAACTGGCAGAGAAATGATTTTCATGAAATGAAAAAAATATCCGAAAACGGCATATGGGAATTGTTAATACCAAATGTGACATACGGTGATTTATATAAATTTCTGATAACAGCACAGGATGGAAGAAATCTATATAAATCAGACCCTTACGCTTTTTCATCGCAAACGATGACTGAAACGGCTTCTATTGTTTATGATATAGAAAAATACAAATGGAAGGATGACAACTGGCAACAATATAAAAGGTCTGTCAGCATATATGACATCCCAATAAATATATATGAGCTTAACCTGTCATCATGGAAAAGAAACGCTGATAACAGCTTTATTGGCTACAGGGAATTAACACATGAATTGATAAGGTATGTAAAGGAACACGGTTTCACACACATAGAGCTCATGCCCGTCATGGAACATCCTTTTGACGGCTCATGGGGCTATCAGATAGGAGGTTACTTCGCAGCAACCTCGCGCTACGGAGAACCTGATGATTTAAAAAACTTGATAGACAGCTGCCACCAGAACGGAATAGGCATTATTCTTGATTGGGTTCCCGCTCACTTTCCGAAGGATGAGCACGGATTGTTCGAATTTGACGGTAATGTTCTCTATGAGCACAGAGATTTTTTGCAGAGAGAAAATAAAAGCTGGGGAACGCTGAAGTTCGATTACGGCAGACCTGAGGTGGAATCATTCCTCATTTCAAACGCATTGTTCTGGCTCGAAATTTATCATGTTGACGGGCTGAGGGTAGACGCAGTGAGTTCAATGCTGTACCTTGATTATGATAAAAAGAAGGGCGAATGGTCACCGAACAAATATGGCGGGAATGAAAATCTGGAAGCAATTTCTTTTATAAGAAATCTGAACAAAGCTGTATTCGAGCAGTTTCCAAATACAATGATGATAGCCGAAGAATCAACATCATGGCCCATGGTCACAAAGCCGGTCTATCTCGGAGGGTTGGGGTTCAACTTTAAATGGAACATGGGATGGATGAATGACATGCTTGATTATATGTGCACCGATCCATTCTTAAGAAAATATAAACATAAAAATATAACTTTTTCTTTTTTATATGCATTCAGCGAAAATTTCATACTTCCCCTTTCTCATGACGAGGTTGTTCACGGCAAAAGGTCGATAATAGGAAAAATGCCGGGATCATATGATGAAAAATTTGCAAATGTCAGGGTACTTCTGGGGTACATGATGTGTCATCCCGGCAAAAAACTCAATTTCATGGGCTATGAAATAGGGCAGTTTGTCGAGTGGAACAATGACAAGGAGTTGGAGTGGTTTTTGCTTGACTTTGAGATGCATCAAAAACTGAACAGCTACATAAGAGAGCTGAATGAATTCTATCTGTCTTCAGCAGAACTTTGGGAAGTGGACTACTCATGGGACGGATTCAAATGGATTTCCAATGATGATTATGAACAGAACATCATAGCCTTTAAAAGGATTGATAAAAAGGGCAATGAACTCATAGCGGTTGTAAACTTCGCGCCGATCAGGAGGGATAACTATCTGATAGGTGCAGACAAAGGAACTTTCCGTGAGGTTTTCAATTCGGATGAGATTAAATTTGGTGGAACAGGAGCCAAAAACAATCATGAAATCAATTCTTCCGATAACTCTATGCATGGCTATGACTGCTCCATTTCATTGACAATACCGCCTCTTGCAGTTTTATTTTTAAAAAAAGAAAAAAACAATACCAGTGTAAACGGAGGTAAGACATATGATATCAACTAAAAAAGACTGCGTTGTAATGCTTTTAGCAGGCGGTCAAGGAAGCAGGCTTGGCGCTCTCACGAGCAAAATCGCGAAGCCTTCCGTACCGTTCGGAGGAAAATACAGGATTATAGATTTCACTTTATCCAACTGCACAAATTCAAACCTTGATACGGTTGGAGTGCTGACACAGTACCAGCCCCTGCTGCTCAATTCTTACATAGGTGACGGCAAACCGTGGGATTTAGACAGATTAAACGGAGGAATAACCATACTTCCTCCATATCAGAGGGTAAATGATTCCGAATGGTATCTTGGAACAGCAAACGCAATTTATCAAAATATGGAATACATAGACAAATACGACCCTAAGTATGTGCTGGTATTGTCAGGAGACCACATATATAAAATGGATTATTCACTGATGATTGAACATCACAAGGAAAAAAGCGCAGATTGTACTATATCGGTGATTGATGTGCCGATAGATGAAGCTTCTCGCTTCGGAATAATGGAAACCGACAGCGAAGGAAAAATAATTGCCTTCGAGGAAAAGCCTTCAAAACCTAAAAGCACCCATGCAAGCATGGGAATTTATGTATTCTCCTGGAACAAATTAAAAAAATATCTGGAAATCGATGATAAAAATATGGACTCCACCAATGATTTCGGAAAAGATGTCATACCTCTCATGCTAAAAGCAGGAGAAAAACTTTATTCGTACCAATTTAAGGGATACTGGAAGGATGTAGGAACAATAGAAAGCCTTTGGCAGGCAAACATGGACCTCCTAACAGAAGATGGCTTTGACCTTTCAGGAGATTGGGGAATATATTCAAAGCACATCGAAAGACCTCCTCACTACATAGGAAATGATGCAAGAGTTACAAACTCAATAGTGTCTGAAGGAGCTGTAATATTAGGAAATGTTGAAAACTCGATAATCTTTTCCGGAGTTAAAATTAACAGGAATGCAAACGTAAAGGATTCCGTCATCATGGCTGACGTGATAATCGGAGAAAATGCAGAGGTGAATTATTCCATTGTAGATGAGCTTTGCGATATAGGTTCGTCTGTTAAAATAGGAAGTGAAAAATCGGAAAATTCAAGTATTACCGTGATACCTCGTGAAAGCATACTCATTAATAAAAATAAGCAGGAGGTGTTATAATGAATGCCCTTGGAATTATTTTTTCGGATATGCACAATTGGAGCATGTCTGAGCTTGCATCACACAGATCGGTGGCTGCCATACCTTTTGGTGGAAGATACAGACTTGTGGATTTTACATTGTCCAACATGGTCAACTCAGGCGTCAATAAAATGTGCATCATAACAAAAAGCAATTATCGTTCTCTAATGGAGCATGTGGGTTCAGGAAAGGACTGGGACTTATCCAGGAAAAAAGGAGGCATTCTCGTATTCCCTCCATACTCTCTCGGAGAAAACCACGGTTTATACCAGGGTAGACTTGACGCATTGAAGAGAGTGCTGGATTACATATCCTCATCCAAGGAAAAATATGTAATTCTGTCGGATTGTGACATGATTTACAACATTGACTACAATGAAGTTATCAAATTCCATGACGAAAAACAATCAGATATAACAGCAGTATATATAAGAACAAGTGTGGAACGAGAAAATTCAATACATAAAATTTTGTATGAGATTGATGAAAATCAAAGAGCCTATGACATAATGGTGAATCCGATAATAAATGGGATGCACAATGTAGGCATCAATACCTGGGTAATAAACAAGGACTATCTTGAAATGATGATTTATGATGCCATAGCGCACGGTCTTAAGGATTTCAGCAATGACATTCTTTCAGCCAAGGTTAACAGCATAAAAATATTCTGTTATGAATATGAAGGCTACTATGCTCACATAGATTCACTCAACAGCTATTACAACAACAGCATGGAGCTCATGCACATGGATAAGCTGAACAGCCTGTTCTACGCAAAAACCGGACCTATATACACAAAAACAAAGGACTCTCCCCCGACTAAATACAGCAAGGATTCCGACGTAAAATCATCGCTGATAGCGAGCGGCTGCACAATTGAAGGTTCTGTATACAACAGCATCATATTCAGGGGAGTTAAGGTAGGAAAAGGGAGCGTGATAAAGAATTCAATACTCATGCAGCACACCTCTGTAGGAGAAAATACTCAGCTTGATTCTATAATTACGGATACTTACGTCTTTGTAAACAGCAACCGGGTTCTTTTAGGTTACACAAACTGTCCATTTTTTATCAAAAAAAATTCAATCATTTAGCAGGAGTGAATAAATGAATAAGGATAAAATTAAAATACTTTTTGCAGCCTCTGAAGCATCCCCGTTCATTGCCACAGGCGGACTGGGAGAGGTTGCCGGATCACTTACAAAAGCATTGACAGAAAAATACAATGATATCGATATAAGGGTTATTATTCCCTTGTATCAGGGAATACCTGATGATGTGAGGTTTAGTTTTGGATTTCTTGGGAGCATTGAAGTTCCTCTGTCATGGAGAAAACAATATTTAGGAATTTTTAGAAAGACAGAAAATAACGTAACATATTATTTTCTCGATAATGAATATTATTTCAAGCGAAACGACTGCTATGGCTATTATGATGATGGTGAAAGATTCGCTTTTTTCTCCAAGGCTATACTTCATGCATTGCCCGTAATAAACTTCATACCTGACATAATTCATGCAAATGATTGGCAGACAGCACTTGTTCCAGTTTACCTGAAGACAAAATTCTCAAACAACTCTGAATATCGGAACATAAAAACAATCATAACAATTCATAATATAGAATATCAGGGCAAGTATGACCTCGGTATCACAGAGGATGTTTTT
>CAZNMO010000178.1:0-3071 GCA_964574195.1 uncultured Clostridiaceae bacterium
GTCAGTAGTTGCGCCGTTCAGCTCCTTGTCAAACTTCTGCCCTGTAGAGTCCACATGCATTTGCACCAGATTAGGCTTCAAAACTACTGTCTGATTATCCTTAATGATCCCATCAAAGCCCCCCGCAAGGTTTATTGCCTTCTCCACCATATCCCTGATCTCTTCGTAGGTTATCTGCTCAGCCTGAGTTCTTTCAGATTGAACGATAGATACCAGCGACTGACCCTGGGTGGGAGCCCTTTTTTCAAGCTCCTCCACCGGCTTCTCCTGATCATCCTCCAAGCCCTCGGGAGCTATTGTGGCAGTTGTTGTTGTATCTGCTTCATACCCCACCAGAAAACTGTCAAACAGTCCATAGTTATAGCCTACATAAGCTAGCAGCATTACAGTTGTTAAGAAAACAAGCACACTTCGTTTTATACTTTTCGGTTTCATAACCCACCTCACATGACTATCTATATATACAAATAGCCCATTATTATGGAAAAAGCCATCAAAGCCAATATGTAAGCCACTACAAAGACCGGCCTTACAATACTGAGCAATGCAGCTAAAACAGTTATCCTGGTAGCTGCACCTACATTCAGAAATGCCAGCAGGACCCCTTGGCTCATCCCTTCCTGCATCAAAGACCTTACGATGGGTATAACTCCCCCTCCACAGGAGTAAAAGGGGATGCTAAGAAGTGACATCAGTATTATCTGTAGGGTTTTGTCCATCCGGTACAGCTTGTTTGCAATACTTCCAGGCATAAGCACCTCTATAGCAGCTCCCAGTAGGACACCAATAACTAGATAAAACCCCGTATGCTCAAGGCTTTTCACAATGCTGACCAGATAAACCTTCCATGAAAAAGCTTTCTGCCAACAGCCTTTATCATTTCCTTTATCTGAATACTCCTTGATGCAGTCTTTATTAAGTATATATTCCTGTGGTACGATCCTCAGCAACGATCCCATAACAAGTGCAAACACCATTATAGTTGCCACCCTCATAAGTGCCATTTCCATCCCGATTCCTCCCCAGGTGAGAATAAAGAGCTGTGGATTCATCATGGAAGAAGAAATTAGAAATACTATAAGTACTGCAGCCGGCATGCCTGATCCGGCCAAGCGCATAACCACCGGTACAGTCCCATATGTACAGAGTGGCGATGCCATGCCCAGGACTGATGCTGCTACAGTCATAGTGGAAGTATTTCTGTAATGAAAACTTTCAATATACTTTTGGAGCTTTGTATATTTGAGTGCTTCTCCGGCAGCTGTTCCCGCTAAAAGGTAAGGCAGGATCTCCAGTAAACTATGGAATGCCTTCAATAGTATGTTCAGGGAGTAAAATGCTAATATATCCATATACACTGACCCTTATGATGTCGGACACCATACTTTCAAATTGTTTTGCCCAAAGGCATATTATATTGTACATTATTCTTCAACACACCCGTATATCCCTGCATTAAAACAGGTATCGGATATAATTACCATATCCGATACCTGTTCTTTTCAGTCCTGTCAGAACCAGCTTCACAGCTCTCCAATCAATTTTCTTACTTCCGCTTCCTGCCTGAACAATACACAGCCTCCATCATGCTCACCAAGCAGCAGCCCGGTCTCTTCCAGACTTTTGAACAATGGTGACTTAAGCGCTTCTCGCAGGGTACGATCCTTTAGGCTGGTATCGGAAAAGGGTGAGAATGGACATGGCTCAGCTGCTCCATCAGCATTGATGTGAAAAAAGCCTCTTCCTGCTGCAAGGCATCCACCCGAATATTTCTCATCGCCCGGGAAGTTCAATACTATCATATCCTCATAGGCTCCCCTTATAGTCTGCAGCTCCTTATCCAGTATATCCCGCTCTGCTTTTCCGGGTGCCAGCTGCTGCGTCTCCTCCGTGACCGGAACATACTCTACAAAGATCAATGACCTGCAGCCTTTACTATAAAGCTGCTCACAGAAAACCTTATCCGTAACGGTACCTATATTGTCAGTGGTCACAGTTATAGATACCCCAAAGAGAATTCCTTTTTCTCTGAGTATATCCATTAGCTGCATCAAGGTGTCGTAGGTACCATCCCCCCTTCTTGCGTCTGTCTGCTCCCTGCCGCCTTCCAGGCTCAGTATTGGAATCAGGTTCCTGTTTTTATCAAACAGCTTGATATAGTCTCCATGAAGCAGCGTCCCATTGGTGAAGACAGGGAATATGATCTCTCTTACCTCTGCCGCCCTTTCCAGGACATCCTTTCGCATCAGAGGCTCTCCACCCGCAAGAAGTATGAAGGGTATCCCAAGCTCACGGGCTTCCCTGAATATACCTGCCCAACGTTCTGCAGAAAGCTGTTCTTTTTGCACGCCCTCGCCGCAGGACTTGTTAGCCCTTGCATAGCATCCCCTGCAGAACAGATTGCAATTGTTGGTTATACTTGAGATCAGAAATCCCGGAATGTCCTCTCCTTTTTTACCGAAGCTCTCCCGCTTCTTCTGTGCTTCCTTGCCGGATAACGCAAATTTAAGCATAAATGCCGTCTCTTTAGGATTTTTCAGGGATGCTCTCAATATCCCTTTAACAATATCTTCGACTCCATTGTCCAGATATTGGATCAAATCAAACCTGCCGCTCAAAACGATACCCCCCAATAATTCATGGCCTCCAATTCCCGGAAGCCTCCGACTCAGCTCTTAACTATTATACTTGTTATAGCTCTGGAAAGTTTCGCATATTGGCAAAAAATAACGGCTATTATGCCGCTAACCGCCAGTTGGTGAAAAAAAGCCGGCAGCACTAGCCTCTCAAGCCTTGCTGCCGGCATTCTTATCTTAATCTCCCGAAAAGCAAACTGTCGTAATATGAACCATCTATGAAATGGTGGTCCCTCAAGCGTCCTTCCAGTTGAAAGCCATTTTTCTCCAACACCCGGGCAGACCCAATATTGGCGTCTACAACACGGGCATTGAGCTTATGAAGGTTCAGAGTGTCAAAGGCAAAAGCACACATCAACGCTACGGTCTCCGTACCGTAGCCCTTTCCCCAACTGCTGCTGTGGAAGACATACCCGACTTCCGCTTGGTTTGCCT
>CAZNMO010000178.1:3081-9315 GCA_964574195.1 uncultured Clostridiaceae bacterium
ATATGTTCTCCGGTCCCCTTGAGGACTATGGAGGCATATAGGTGTGTACCCACCGCTTCTCTACGAAGCATTTCTTCAACATAACCTCTGGTCTCCTCCATTGTCTTCATCAATGGCCAGCCAATAAACCTTTTGACATTTTTGTCAGAAGCATAGCTGTGTACCGCCTCGGTATCCTTTGTATCCAATGCCCTGAAGCAAAGCTTGTCGCCTTGTAGCTCATGAAAAGTACTAGTAATCATCTGACCCCTCCAAGTTCAATTTCTACATTTGTTGCCAAGCTGTACTCAGCCCGGCTTATATCAAAGTCTTTATTTGGAATAGGTATCCGAGAACTCAATATTGACCCTATCATCCTTTCCCTGGCTGGTAAGGGGTGCGGGGCCTTGTTCCACTTCCTCCACTTCGGCCTTTGCCGGCAGTTCAAAAATGAATTCGGTACCTTTTCCATATTCACTTTCTACCCTTATGGTCCCCCCATGCAGTTCAACCAGGTTCTTTACAATGGAGAGGCCAATGCCGCTTCCCTCATGGTTCCTTGTCAATGAGCTGTTTACCTGTCTGAACCTTTCAAAGACAATACCCAGCTTGTCTTCAGGTATCCCTATTCCCGTATCCTTTACCGATACTTCTACGCTTTCCCCTTTATCTTTTATATTTACAAAAACTGATCCCTGGTCCTCAGTAAACTTCACTGCATTGGACAGCAGGTTCAGCATTATTCTCTCTATCTTTTCCGGATCTGCTGATATGGTCTTTTCTTCCACATCAGTATCAAACTGCAGTCTGATGCCCTTGCCCTGGATGTATTCCGCGACGGACATGGTAATGTCCTCAATAACCTCAACGACATTGCACTTTATTGGGTTTATCTCAAAAAAGCCCGAATCCATCTTTGTGATATCTATTAGGTTACTGGCCAGTCTCAACAATCTGTAGCAGTTCTGCTTCATTATGTTTATGTACTTTGTGATTTTTGTTGTATTTGAATCATTACTCATATCTTGCTGCTGAAGGTTTATGAGCTGCAGAGTGCTCAGAAGCACATTGATCGGAGTACGGAATTCATGTGAAATATTACTGAAGAATTCATTCTTCAGCTCATCATAGCCCATTACTTCCTTAACGAGTCTCTGGTTGTCCTCCTGAGTCTTGTTAAGCTCCTCAAGCATTCTGTTCATTTCCCCTGCCAGATTGGCAATCTCATCCTTACCTGATATACTTACCCTTAAGGAGGTATCCTGCTTTGACCTGATTTGTGTTACAAACCTGTTCAACAGAAGCAACCTAGAACTAACAGTTCTTTGTAAGATTAAGATGCTCACTCCAAGTATTACAAAACCACATAATATAAGCGCGAGTATAAAAAAATCAGTTGCATCCTTTGCCTTCTGATAAAATCTCCTGTCTGAATCAACTTTGATAAAAAAGCTGTTGTTCCCATAAAGGTCATTCATCGTACAATAGCCGGAAATATGGTTTTCGTCTATCGCCTGCACATAGTAGTTCTCCCCATTGTCCAGTGTCTGCACTGTTTTCTCAGTGTTTGAAGGCAGCTGTATACTATTGATATCTCCAATGGAAAAAGATATCCCGGTTATTTCATGTATCTCATTAATATCTGCATCACTTAGAAAGCGCCCGAATATTAGGGTTCCCGCAGCAGGACCGCTTTCATCGGATTTTTGTATATCCTTTGATGTAACCAGAAGCATACCTTCGGGAAGCGCAAGAAAGCCGGAGGTGATCTTGTTACTGCCCAGATTGCCGATTATAGGATTATTCCCTTCCAAATGCTTCAGAAAGTTTTTGCTCAGTTCTGATCTTTCCTTGCTTTCAGAATCGATCATGGTTCCATATACAAGCCTTCCCTCAGTATCCATAACTGCAACGATATTGAGCCGCAGATTCAGAAGCGTACCATCGGTAAGATTTATGTCCCTATACACGTCATTCCCGCCCTGAGCGAAATAATAAGTATCATCCCAATCCGCCCAGTCGTTCATTGTGGAATACAGCGCCCTGCTCTTGTATTCCAGTGCGTTGTTTATACGCTCCAGGTAGTTTACGATAATATCCCTCTCCTGCTCCAGGACGCTTCCTATAAGCAGTGTCTGTGACGTTGCATATATCATAGTTATAAGCAGTACCGCGGTAACCATGATAACCAGGGATGTTTTTAATTTTATACTCATGCATTACCTCCATTAATAAGTGTGGAAGGTATTTGATACTATATAATTTATGGCGAATATACACTATGTCGATTGCTTCAACCCAAAGAAAATCAAGATAACATAAATCTGTGAAAGCGTTGCTTAAACAGATCTTGTATAGTACCTATAATTATAAGATAAAATATGCCTTTACGTCTACTTTTCAAAACAATTAATTGTAGTATGTCCTTATGTGTATTCTCCTTCTATGAAACAGCCCGTAGGGAATTCTACTAGTAAACATCTCTGTTGTAGTGTGAAACAATAAATGATGCAACAAACCCATTATATCAACGAGGTACTGAAATATCTTTCTACCCTATCGGGCAGTATAGTTACGACATTTTTGTCCCGCCCGAATTTTTTTGCCGCAATGATGGAAGCCCATACATTTGCCCCCGAAGAGGTCCCTACCAGTATGCCTTGGGTCTTGGCCAACGCTCTGGCTGTATTTACCGCATCATCATCAGAGACCTGGATCACTCCATCTATCAGGCTGACATCAAGTACCTTGGGTATAAACCCGTCTCCAATGCCTTGGATATTGTGATACCCCGGTCCATGACCAAGCAGCGCCGATACGTTTTTGGGCTCTACAGCTATCACCCTGATACCTGGATCCTTTTCCTTCATATATCTTCCTATTCCCCCAAGTGTACCGCCGCTGCCAAGACCTGATACAAAAACATCTACCTTGCCCTGCAGCTGCTCCCATATTTCCGGGGCAGTCGAAAGATAGTGTATCTCAGGATTATCCTCATTCTCAAACTGCTGTGGTACAAAAATATCTTGATCCCCGGCCTTCCGCCGCTCGACCTCTGCCACTGCTCCCCCTATGCTTTCTTCAGCTGCAGTCAGTATAAGCTCTGCACCCAGGGCGGCTATTATCTTTTTCCTCTCCTCACTCATATTTTCAGGCATGACAATAACTACCCTGTATCCCTTCTGAATGCCGGCCAGGGCTATGCCTATACCTGTATTTCCAGAAGTGGGCTCCATTATTGTCATGCCTTTCCTTAATTTACCCCTTTTTTCTGCCTGCTCCAGCATGTATTTCCCTATCCTGTCCTTTATACTTCCGCCGGGATTCAGGTATTCCGCCTTGGCATACACATTCATCCCCGTCAGCTTTTTCAGGCTGACCATCGGTGTACTGCCAATTATATCCAGGATGCTTTCTGCGATCATCTCAACTACCCCTTTTGCATAAGATATTTTTATATATGATTTTCAATATAAAATTTTTCTCATATATCATATGCAGCTGGAGGTTGGATAGCATTTGCCGAAGTGTAATTTATCCGTGAATCAACCTCTTATTCAGATAAAAATACTCTTATCCTTTCTGTCAGATTGATCAACGCATGACCTGCCCCAGCCAGCACATTTATATTTGCATGGGGCACCAGCTTTCTTAGCCTGCTTGCGGTCATATCAGAATGAAACATAACATCCTTATCTCCCACAAACAGTATAACAGGCATACTAAGCCTCTTGAGCTCCTCATCCGAATATAAGGGTATCATCTCACGGCGAAAATTGAAGTTCTTTCCTATGAGCTTCTGGTATCTAATCATCTCCTCAGGTATCGGCTGGTTTCCGTTTACCTTTTTGTACAGCCTGTCAGTTCCTTTTTCTCCAAAGAGCATATGGAGCAATGCCTTGAACATGAAGGATGCCTTTTGCTTTCCTATGCCTGCCGGGCAGAGCAACACAAGCTTATCTGCCCTCTCAGGATGGTTTATGGCGAACTTGACTGCCAGCCAGGCACCAAGCGAGATGCCTATTATACTTACTTTTTCAAGGCCAAGCCCATTGCAAACATCAAGAAGCCATTCTGAAAAGTCAGCTCCGTCGAAGGGCAGCTGTCTTTCATCGCTTCTGCCCGGCTCCCCGGGCATATCCACGGCATATACACGGTGATCCCGTGAATATTCCCTTGTGTCGCTCATCCACATGATCGAATTCATTGCACTGCCGTGAAGCAATATCAGCGGCGGCGCATCTTTAGCCCCGTTGGCAATGACAAACGTGCGTCCATAGCGTGTATCTACATATAGCTTTTCATTGGGTGAAGGCCACCTTTCCATTACCGAATCATAGACTTTCAATACTTCAGCCTTTCCTTCGGGGGATTTGAATGCAAGCCTATTGTCCATTATATCACCATCCATTATTTATTTCGTTTACCACATCATATCTTACCGATAACCTATGTTAATATTAACATAGGTTATCGGTATAGTCAATAACAGAACATTTTGTCCCGCAAAAAAAAATAAGGAATGCAATTCCTGCATTCCTTATTCATGTGCAAAAAGCACTAATTGATAACCCTTTTTGCGGTATAATAACACCTTTCATAGTATCCGGACAAGAGCGTTGTAGTCTTCACCACATCCCCGGTCTGCGGAGCATGTACGAACATTCCATCCCCCACATATATTCCTACATGGTTCACATTCTTACCATCCCTTGCGAAAAACACAAGATCCCCGTATTCCATATCTTCTTTTGCTACTGGTGTGCCTACCTTTGCCTGATCCCGTGCAACTCTTGGCAGGGATATGCCAAGCCTGCCATATATGGAATATACCAGACCCGAGCAGTCATAGCTGTCAGGGCCTTCTGCTCCCCACTGATATGGTTTCCCCATTTCCTGGTCTATAAGATCTCCCAGCTTCGTTTTCAAGACGCTTTCACGCCTGCTTGTCCCATTTCTTGAAGCAATGGTATTGCCGCTGGTCGCCTTAACCTTTTCATTCATTCTGTTTGCAAGAACGACCGCCTCTTCCCTGGAGGTATTGCTCCGGGGGCTGAATTGGTTCTCTCCGACCCCATTCACGACCCCTATGCCGTATAAATAGTTTACAGCGTCTCTTGCCCAGGTCGATATCTTCGCATTATCTGAAAATATATGACTTATTGAAGCGGAAAATTCGTAACCTGGCTTTGCTGCCTTAAGGGACCTATACAGCATAACGCTTATTTCCTGCCTTGTTATCGCAGCCTCTGGAACAAATCTTCCATCTCCTATGCCTTTTACTATTCCCAAGTCATTGGCTATCAAAACCATTGGATTCTGAGTATCTATAAAAGGGCTTTCACCCTCCATTACTGTCTTTTTTCCGCTTAAAGCCTCATACAGCTTAACTGCAATCTCACTGAACTCTTCCCTGGTTATATTCCTGCCGTAGTCTCCCTGTATCCTCTCGGGTATCAGGCCGGCAGCAATTGCCTTGTCAACCTCTACCCTTGCCCAGCTGCTTGGAACAGCTTGATAGTTTTGTGATGGATCTGTTTCCGCATAAGTAATACTTGTCATTAAAGAAATAGCTATGATAATAAACAAAAAAAACAAGCTATATCTGCTGCATACTTTTCTCATTAGTATTTCTTCCTTTCCTATAAACCTGCCAATGGGAATTTTGTCAGAACAGTAGCTCATATTCCTTTGTTTACATAATAACATAGATCCGGTTAGAATTGTCCGGCTTTATTCTTCCAAGCCTGCAAATATTTGCATAAAAAATGCCACCAGCCATTGGTTCCCTCCTGTCTCACAGCTCAGGGGCCAATTTCTGGTGACCTCTTCAATTGCAATGCTCTTTATTTTTTCATTACCGGGATCTGGTCAATGACCAGGCTCTTTTTATCAGGATAGTGGTTATTTATGAAGCGGTATTCCAGCTTCTCCAATAGCTTGTTCTTGTACTGGAGTACCAATGGAGAGCCTTTATAAAGGGTCTCACTTATATCATAGTGTATTATTGTATATCCAGATATCCTGTATTTGCCGCATTGTACAAGGAAGCCATCGTCAGACAGCTTGCGCAGCCTGTATGTACCGTCTGCATTATAGATATAGGCATTTGCATTGGCAGGCAGGCTTTTGCCCCCTGCTGACAAATCCTTGAACTCTGTGAACAAGTTGATATTTGTATCCGACCAGTAGCCTATCAGAGTATCTATCGGAAAATCACCGCTGAACTGTACTGTAATTGCCTTTGCGGCTGTA
>CAZNMO010000179.1:0-2500 GCA_964574195.1 uncultured Clostridiaceae bacterium
AGGTACGAAGTGGTGATAGTGGAATACTTTACGCCTCGAAAGAGAAGAAAGAGAGCTTTAGAAGCAAGAAGCATCTTTTCTTTGATTCTTGACACATGTCATGCTGGATTTGAAGAAATAGAAATGAAAGTCTAATTCCGCTAGAGAAAGTTGAATATGAATTAAACCAAAGAGGAGTTTCTACTCAAAAAGTAGTGGCAGGAAAGGAAGCAGCACACCAGGACGAACTCCTTCTTTTAAATATCAACTCAAGGCCTCCTTTCCTTACTCGTTGGTTTGAGTGCTTTATCGAAGGATTGATATAGAGAAAAAATGCCTATATTTCTTATCTAAGCCCACCTACCTTGGGATAAGCGGTTACCGGAAGTTTGAAGCTGACTTTAATGAGCAACACTTCCTCGTAGGGTCACCAAAGCAGGCTCCTTTAGCCGCTTCGATTGTTAGAGCTCACTTCACACCAACAGAATCGTAAGCTTTCTTCTCCGCCTCAGCTTGAGAGCTCCTTTCTACATCAAGATCTGGCCCTCGATCGACTCCGGCTATGGTGCGATTCCTGGCATATGTACACCACAGTAGCTAAGGCAACCCCGTTCCAGCTCGCATTGTATTTGAAGTGGAGGATTTCGCTTCTGATGTAGTCAGTGAGAAGCGTTGTTCCGTTTTTAGCTTTAGCAAGCCTGTGACTGCCTGAACAGACTAGTCTACGCTCAGCCAACATTCCGAACTTGTCTCGATACTGACAGTTCAGTGGATGGGATAGCAGAGAGAGAAAGGAAAAGAAGTAGTTCCGAAAGGAGACTCCACCTAGCTAGCGCGCTCCTCACCTCAATGCTACACTTCGGCAGCTACGAACTAAGACGCTTCAGAAGAAAAGCTACATCCACTACCTGCATTCACCCTGACAGGCTAACCCGAGCTTACCCAGGGCCTTACCGCCCGAACCAGCAAGACTAATGTCTACTTATACCTTTGAGAGGTCCACTTATACTATTGATAAAGTCTCACAATTAATAAGGCCCCGGTTGTGTTGTTATATAAGATTCAATTCAATCTAACAAGCGGACTACCTTCGGCTACTACAAGATCTTTATAAACCAAAGAATGAGCCTACTTTACGCACTTCCGCACTAAGCAGGCAAGGCCAACTACACAAGCAAGAAGGCATCGCCTGCGGCTTCCAATCCAATGACAAGCAAAAGACGAAGAAGTAACTTACTATACCTTACCTCCTTGTGCCCATAGCTTGACCTCCGCCTTTTTCTACCTGCACGGATGCCTTCCCTTCCTTGCAAAGCGAACCTAGTCAAGCAATGGAAGGAGAAAGGAAAAAGACCTTCCTCGCGCACAGACAGACCCTCTTTAGCGAAGTCCCTCCTTCCCAACCTCTCCTACAGCATCCATTTCGTCAAAGAAGGACGGAGCAGGCACACTGACTACTCTGATTGGGCGTGGACTGGGAAAAAGTAGCAGCTAAAGGAAAGCTAAAAGGTATTGGCGAAGAAGTAATGGAGGATCTGATATAGATTGAAAAGAGGGAAAGCTAAGCTAGCTAACGAAGGGGTTGGGATTCTATCGCCCTAGTACACCAACCAGGAAGAAAGATTTTGTGCTTTTCACCTTTCCGCCAAACCAGAACGAGAGCCAATCGGGTCGATCAGAATGTCCTTATTTCACAGCGCTATAACATTCTCAAGTTAGAGTCTGACTATCTCTATTCTAAGTAGCACCCGAGAAAGCACACGCTAAGCAGATCTTTACCAAAGCCATATCTCCATAAGCATCCAAAGCTGCCTACTCATTGGTAGTGAAAAAGCAAGAACATAGATATGTTTACGAAGCCAAGAGCCACTCATCTGAGCCAGCGGATTCGAATTCAGCTATGCCGGTGCGCAAAGCAAGCACGCAAGGACTGCGTAAATCTTTGGTCTGCCTATCATTGTCCATGTTGGGCTGACTCCTTTTTTTAGGCAAGAGGACCCCTACTGATATTGACTGACCTGTTGATAGGCTATAAGTAGGCCGTTTGCTATTGCTATAAGGGCTGCTCGCCTTTATACGGCTTGGCTTCGCTATCGCTCGTAACGGTCGACAGTATTCCTGCCATACCTGAATTCCTATTATTTAGAGCTAGAAGCTTCGCCAGAAGCAAGCAAGATGAGGTCGCTCTGCTTCGTAGACAAGGCTCGTTCCGTACTTTACTTACGAGCTCGTGTAGTACTCACCCCTATCTCTAAAGGGGCTTATGCACTCCACTCGCTGTCTACTAAACGAGCGTTAGAGCGAGCGAGCGAAGCCCTCAATTTAGTGGCTTCCCTCAACCTCCTCTTTCATTTCCGCTTAAGCTTCCGCGCTTTATGGGATTAATTGATTGGATACCCGAGACCCATAATCTTTCCTAGGAACAGCTTCTACGACGATCGGCATAAAGGCATGATTAGTTCCACAAATCTCACTGCACTGACCATAGTAAACTCCTTCTCGTTGTACCGAAATAGAGGTC
>CAZNMO010000180.1:0-5000 GCA_964574195.1 uncultured Clostridiaceae bacterium
CTTCAAAGCTTCCGAATGAACTGACTAGATGATCTGGATATGGATCGAGATCGGGGTGAAGACTTCGCTCGTACAAGTAAACAGACGTTGGTGATTCCGCGGAATCAACTGTCAAATCCTTTCTGACACTATTAAAAAAGTAGAATAGGAAAGGGCCCTGAAGAAGATGATATAGAGAGTCATCCGATTCGGTCTCTTCGTTGTGGTCCATTGGGGTAAAGCGCGGGAGCAGCAATCCAGCAGAAGAACGAGGAGAGAAAGGGAGTGAAGTGCCTCCTTTCGGACCTTCGGACTGTTGGGAGGGGCATCGTCATTGTCGGTTCCGACTCAACCGTGCTATGGGAAGGTTTCGGGCGCTAGAGCGGCACTTAACACAATCTCATTCACGAACTGTCGGGTGTCGATTAAGTGCTTGGCGGGCACTACATGGCTCGTAACTCGGAGAGCAGGAGTCAAGCTAGGGTTACGTACCTAAGACACTCCTCGACTACTTTGGAGTGACGGACAGACAGGCTACGGGAGCGTAACCTCGCACCTCCTTTATACCTGCGCGCCTGGATTCGAGAGCCATCGTGTCAGAGCTCATAACTCAGCTTAGGCGGTATCCCTTCTATCTATATGATATGTTTCCTTGCCTGGCGCACTAACTTTTTCTATAAAATACAAGTTTCTATATAAGATTGCTGCTTCTTCGAACTTCTATACGCAACTAGCATAGCGTGAATCTAATCTAGCCTATAATCGAATCGAACTCAGTTCTCTTAATAAGATATTTCTGGTTAGCCTCTCAAAGAGCTTAGTCTATGACTTATATATATATCACACGAAGCCTCCCTACTTTATACCGGATACCCGCGGATTTCTCAATACAAATACCAAGATAGACGAGAGAAGGCTAGCCGTCCTTATCTTTCTTTTTTACGCTTTCTTCTCTTATGAGATTTAGAGGTTCTGGCAGCGGTGTGAAACTATACGAGAACGAGGACTGAATGAAATGCCACAGCTTCAGTTCTGACTCCTTCCTCTCCTTCGGCAGTGAATTCGGGAAAAGACCAATCAATCTATTCGATTTCCCATCAAGCCAGGCAAGGGTCACCCGCTGAACGTTCTACTTCCTATATCTATTATAGTAGAGTTAGCCCGTCTTTGCCGACAGGTGATTCGGCAAGCGATGAGGCCCATCTTAAAGGGGTGGGTCACTCTCCTTTCTTTAAAGGGATGGATTTCATTCACACGGCCAGAAAGCGGTATGCTTGCGAAGACCCTTTCTTTAAAGGTGTCCCTGCTGCACTCTAAGGATGGCATATGATTAACTAGCGCAGGAGAGAGAGTTAGCCTTGGCTTTGTCATTTCCTCGCTCAATCTCATATCAGTCAGTCTACTTGCCCGAAGCTACTGCCTTAGCAGAAGTGAACCGAGGGAAAGCTATCATAACGGACTAGTTCTCTTATCCGTTAGGGGAGTCTGGGGTATTTAGAATATGTATTCAGAAGAGGTTGAATAGCCGGAATGAGAGGTCGATGGCCTTCTTTCTATTCGAATTTGAACCCGAAGTAGGATTCGAACCTACCTTTATTCAGATAAACTGATCGCTCTACCAACTAGCCTTCCGGGTGGGCTTAAGACACTGATTTGCTAGATCTATATACAACCTTCTTGTATCATGGGTTTGAATCCCATAAGAGCTACATAACCATGTAGCGTTGGGCTTAACCGAGACCAGATTGGAAGAAATATGGAGGTCTACGTTGACGACATGCTTATTAAAAGCAGAGAGGTTCCGGACCTAGTGGCAAACCTAAAAGAGACCTTGGACACCCGGGGCAGACTGAAGTCACTAATAGGACTATCCCGCAAGGTCTCAAGACCAGACTTGGGAAAGCTAAAGGGTGCTTTGACGAGGGGATCACACTCTCGATAATACCCATACTACCACAGGAAAAACCGCTACAGCAGCTTACCTATTTTAATAGCTTAAACCGATTCCGAAAGGGAGGCAGAGGTTTCTTTTTATCAAGGCGCTCGAAAGCTCAAAGTTTTTCCTCAGAAGACAGAAGGGCAGTACCCTTTTTCTACTATCCCAGTAGGCGAAGAGGTATGAAATACCAGTGTCAGCAGAAAGGAAGGCATTTACAGCGGGGAGGACAGCATCAAAGTATGAAAGTTCCGACTTAGATCAAAGAAGGTGTTACGGGTCGGCCTCGGGAAGTCGAGCAAAAAACTTTCTTTCCCGTTAAGATTGGACTGCTCTTGGGCTTAGTCCATCTTCAACTCATAGCATGAAAGTGAAAGTCTCAATCCCAGTTCCATATTAAGAAAGTAGACGGACAGAACTACTAGACCTTGTTAGGAGCCCTTAGGATTGGTCCTCTTCTAGTCGAGGAAAAATCCCTCCTCACTCCCTGACTTCATTCTCCGAAGGAAGGGCAGTTGAACTCATACTTGCCATTCAGAGGAATCGCTCCTCGGCAGTACTAGTCAGAACTAAACTCCTAACCTTTGAAATTGAGCTTCTCCGGTCCTGGGAGAGTTGCTTCTTTCTTTGACTTGGTTTGCCCACTTCAAAAGGTTTCCAGAAGACCTTATCCCTCAAACCTCATGTGGAAAGAGAGATTCCTTAGGTTGCTGTTTGAGAGAAGAGATATCCATTGGGACGAAGCTGACAGAATGGCACCCGCTTTCTTAAGGATCCTCGCTAATTCAACTAGTTTTCTTTTCCGGGAATGAACTAGCCTAGAGGAAATGGGCGTCAAGCCTATAAGTCAAGTACGCAAGAAGAGTTTCTAGGCGAAGACACTCTCAGTCGAAGGTAGGGCAGTCTTCCTAGCTTTAGGGTCAATCGAATAGATAGAAGATCTAGCGCCTCGGTCAGAGAGAATGGGGCACGAGTTCGTGACCTAATAGAATAGTGTTTTGTGATCCCGGGGAAAGCTATCATAGTGATTCCACTAGACTTGAAAGCAAATGAAACAAACCGGGATAAAGCTTTAACCAAGCGTAGTTGGCGGAGTATGACCTCTTGATTTGAAGTTTTCTGGATTCCTAGTCTACTATAACTGACTTAATAGAATATGGTATTTCATAATAATAATAATAATTAGTCAATATCACAGGACAGTGATTGACTGCCAAGTTTATTTCCGTGCCCCCTTTTTTTCGTCGAAATAAGTTTATGCACTAGAGTGCCCCTTTCCTAGGGCTGGTTACATATAAGAATATAGATTTTTTGCTTTCTTTGATTCCCAATGGTTTTAGTTGTAGTTGTTGTTTGTTCTGGACAGTTTCAGTTGCTTTTGCTGTCGGTCTAGATGAGGGACGAAGGGACCGGAGTCAACCTTACTCCCTTCATTTGAGTTGGAGGTCTTACGCCTTTATCACTATGCATAGGGTTTCCCCTCCCCTGGAAATGAATGTAAACTTTCTCCCGGCTCGCCGGGACCGATAGCAAAGGAAACACTGGCTTGAGGGAACTATGCCCTACTAGTACACTTTCTTTACAAGGGAACTAGGCGGGGGAGCTTACTTCACTTGCTTACCCGGAGAGAAAAACCTATTAGGGTAGTCCCATTACTTAAAGTAAGATAATGAAAATCATTTTAGTAAAAGCTATGCCCCTTAGCTTAGATACATGGGAGAAAAGATAGCCACGCCTGCTAACCCCGATAGTCCATTAAAGGCAAGAAAATGGCCTCCAACTGAAACCATCGAGAAATCCTTAGCATGATAAGCGAAAAGGACAGCAACTGGCTCTCAATAAACTCCTACTAGACGTCTAGCAAGAGCAACTTAAGCTCGATCTCAATCCTCAGGAAAGGTAACCGACAATTGCTTAAAGAGATCTCGCATAGACCCTTACAAGATAACAACATTTAGGAGCGCTCTTTTCATCCGACCCGACTATAAATATCGTTAGAGAAGAAAGCCACTTTTACGCCCAACAACTCCCATGTTCCCGATCTTTCTATTGCAGGAAATCCAACTCTGAAGAATTCGAAAAATAATAATAATAATATAGAATAATAATTTGTCGAATTCTTCATTCGGAAGAAGCTTGCTTATTTTATTAGTAATGACCGCCCTTAGATGCCGTTGCGAGTTTGTTCGCGGTAGTATTTACGTTAGTAGTGCAGCCCTTCCTTCTTCCTCCTTCGCGTCAAATCTTTTTCTACAGGTCCCTTTTTCAAAAGATATGACGAATTAGCAAGTCGATCTTAGGTGCTTTGATTGGTTCGTTGAAGATGGATTCAAGTCCCAGCGGAATTGCAGCTATGCCCTTTTCCGAAATGCCTGACTTTGTTGAGCAGCTACTTTGCTTCCCCGGCTTTCCGCTTTCAGCCGTTCTTTCTTTCTCTGCGGCCTGCGTGGGACTGATCCGGACTGATAACCCGAACCCTTCGTAGACTGAACTCTCTTCTCTTTGGGCTCGCGTAGGTTAGGGAACTCGCCTCCTTCACTGCTTCCACTCCAACTCGAACTAAAAACCTCTTCCTCATCTTGACTCATGGCGTCTTCATCAGTGAGTAAATCCTCATCATCATCCTCCGTAAGATAAAAGAACCTAACTCCTGGGCCTGTGCAGACTCTTGGTGAGGCTGTTCCAAGTGTGTAGGCCCCACATCTTGCTCATCTCCCCCTGTTGGGGGTCTTACAGTAGCAATGGACGTAGAAGGAATTCTTTGCATGGCTTTTAACGTTTGGGTTCAATAACATTCACCTTAGTGGGACCCCCCAGCACCATCTTTCCTTAGTAAATACTAGATGGATTCCCTATTGCTATGCTAGCTTCCTTGGGAATACTACCTTGCACTGGTTTAGGCGGTATCCGGGCCCTTTTAGAGGCAACAGTTGACTTCCCCTTCTTTATTGTGGTCCCAAGAGGCGTAATAACCTAAAAGTTGTCCAGTCCTAAACAAGACAGGAAAACCTTTAGGCTTCTTCAGAAAAGGAACATCAAACGTTTACTTGGAAAACACGTTATACACGTATGATCCAAGTAAACG
>CAZNMO010000181.1:0-2970 GCA_964574195.1 uncultured Clostridiaceae bacterium
TGATAAGATTTATAAGCACCTGCTTTATTCGGGCCTCATCACCAAAGCAGGTAAGCACATCCTCGGACGTGTTCATGAGCTTTATGGATATGTTTCTCTGTGAAGCATAGGGCAGAAGCTTATCTATGGTCCTCCTTATAATAGCCTCCATACTGAAGGGCTGCTGTTGAAGCTGTACGTGGCCTGCTTCGATCTGCGAAAGCTGAAGTATCTCGTTGACCATTGACTTAAGCCTTACAGTCTCATCCATTATGATCCGCAGATACTTCTTCCTGTCCTCCTCCGATTCCACCAGATCGTCATGGAGTACCTCGGAGTAACCCTGAAGATAGCTTAGGGGAGTTCTGATCTCATGGGATACATTGGCTATGAATTCTCTTCTTATCTGCTCGACCCTTGAAAGCTGCTTTGCCAGATTGTTCATGGTATCTCCCAGCTCTTTTATCTCACGGCTTGAATGCAGGTCGATCTTTGTATCATAATTACCCCTGGATATCTCCAGAGCAGTATTGTTTATCTCTTTTAGCGGCTTGGAAAAACCCTGGGAAAGGAAATAGGAAATTGCTGAAGCCAATATTATTGAAATGAGGAAAATATATATAAACTGGTTCCTGATCGCATCTATGGTAGTCTGCATATATTCCAGCGTAGTTATCAGGTATATTACTTCACTTATTTCAGTCTTTTTGATTGGAGGTCCGCTATAGTTCCCACCCGTAAGCTCCCTGGTCTCCTGGGTATAAGCGGAGAGCTGCCTGACAGGTACACCTACCAGGAGTGTTTCCATTTCCTTGGGCCAAACAGAGTAAGGGTTTCTGATCATCTTGTTCTTTTCATATACATTCTCGCCATTGAGGATCTGCTTTATAAACTTGAGTCCGAAATAGTCGCCCAGCTTATACTGGTTGGTGCCCTCCACATATGTTATCTTCCCTTCCTTGTCGGTGACTATTATTATATCATTCACCCTGCGCATTACGCTGTAATAGGGTATTGTGAAGCTGTACTGCCCTCTGGCGACATAGCTGGATAGCCTGATACAATCCTTCTCCAGCTGTTCCTTTTCCTGTTCATAGTAAAAATCGTACAGGAACTCTGTCTGGAATATAAGTATGAATACAAGCAGCGCCATTGTCATGGCTATTATAGAAGCCCACAGCTTGAATGCTATCCCATGGCTTTTCATTTGTGCACCTCAAGCTTATAGCCCACTCCCCACATTGTACTTATATAGCTGCTGTAATCCCCCAGCTTTTCCCTTATCTTCTTTATATGGGTATCAACAGTCCTGGGATCTCCATACTGCTCGTAGCCCCATACCTTAAGCAGCAGCTGCTCCCTGGTGAAAACTATCTTGGGATTGGTTGCAAGGAAATACAGCAGTTCATATTCCTTGTTGGTCAGGCTTATCTGGTTTCCGTTTATGGTCACTTCCCGGGACAGCCTGTTTATTATTATATCACCGATCTGAAAATACGAAGTAGAATCACTGGATTTTATCTCGGACCGCCGCAGCAGCGCCTTCACCCTGGCAATAAGCTCCTTGGGACTGAAAGGCTTCACTATATAATCATCGGCTCCAAGCTCAAAGCCGAAAAGCTTGTCAAATTCTTCACCTCTTGCTGTGAGAAGAATGATAGGTACGTTGGACAGTCTCCTTATTTCACGGCAAACGGTCCAGCCGTCTATTTCCGGAAGCATGATGTCCAGTATCACAATGTCTACCTGATTTGTCCTGAAAAGATTCAAGCCCTGCTTCCCATCGACAGCCTCTATGGTTTCAAAGTTCTCCTTTTTGAAAGCTATCTTGATAAGCTCCCTCATCTTATCTTCATCTTCAACCAGCAGTACTCTGACATTATTCTCCACTGTAATCTCTCCTTTTCATTCGACTCCCCTGTAAAAATGTCCTTTTGTAAAACCTTTGGCTTTTATTTCTTCTATCAGGCTCCGGTCCTTCCGGTCCATATTCCTGTAGTTTCTGTATAGCTTTATTATACGCCCAGTCTCTTCAGGACTTTCAAAATAAAAATCCGCCCTCAGCCTTGTTACTCCATTGGCAATAATATCTCCCAGCTCTTCAGCCAGAAGCAGCACATCAGAGTTCAGCAGCTGTGTCCTGCAGGAGGAGAGCTTTACCAGTCTGAAAATTTTCCTTTTCTCGTCCATTATACCATAATTGGATGTTTTGCACCCTCCCATTTGATCACAGCCGGAGTTCTGCACCGATATGGGGCAGTATTCTGTTGTCATGACCGGCAAGTGCCCATACACAACAGCCTCCATCGGAGCAGTGCAACTGGAGCTTATATCCCTTATCTGCGGAAGCGTCAATTCCGGAGAAAGTCCTATCACTTCAGCGCCTTCACCGGCCAAATGGCTTGCGGCAACTGAATTGAAAACATTGAAGCTGTAATTTATCCTATAGCTTTCCACTCCCAGCTGCTTTGCAATATGCAGCTGACCTGCCGCGGAAAGCACAAGCCCGAGACCTTCAGTACCTGCCAGCTCTATGATCCTTTTCAGCCTGTTATGCAGCTCCTTGTATTCCTTTTCTCTCACGATATTGGGAAGCACAATGAAAAGGCGCCTCCCTTTGTTGCTGCACAAATGTACCAGCACTGCTGCATCGGCTTCCATATCTCCCTTATATACATCACTCAGCATGTAGATGGTATCTGCCCCTGCTTCAAGGGCACTTTCTGCTGTCTCCCGGCTTCTGATGCCTGCTATGTATTCCTCCCGGCCATCCTTATCTGTGCTTTTTTCCTTAAGCCTTTTATCCATCAACGACCGCATATCCAC
Organism: uncultured Clostridiaceae bacterium; assembly: GCA_964574195.1. Classification (GTDB taxonomy): domain Bacteria; phylum Bacillota; class Clostridia; order Lutisporales; family Lutisporaceae; genus BRH-c25. Next base: position 2,806 of record CAZNMO010000181.1, read on the forward strand.
TACTGCAGCGGGTCTTATAAGCTGGCCGCTGCGTTTCTCAGACAGCTTCTGCAGCACTTCCCTGCGCATTCTGTTTATCTGCTTTAAGGGCAGGAAGCAGTTTTCGTCCATATTGATATCCATCTGTTCAATTATATATGGAGTATCCCCTGTTTTCCCAAGCTG
>CAZNMO010000181.1:2980-9173 GCA_964574195.1 uncultured Clostridiaceae bacterium
ATAACTTTTTCCACCGTTGTAGGAGCCTTGACCGCTGCTTCCACCTTGTCTTCATCTGTGTAGCTCAGCTTGTTGCCTTCTGCATCCATGACCTCAAGTACAGGATTCTTCCCTATACTTGCTTCCAGTCTGAAGCTGACATTTAGCTTTCTCCTATTCTCAGGAGAATACTCCTCCCTGGCTTTTTTATTCAGTATGCTGTCAAAGGTCTTGCTTACCAGGTCTCCTGCCTCGACTTTGTCCCTGATGAATATTTCTGCTGTGTCACCCTTTTTCGCAGTCTTCACCAGTTCACCCCTGACTCTGATGCCGCTGATAATGGTTCCGGTACTTCTTCCCTTGGGTGATATTATCTCTATTCCATCTCCGTCATTGAGGAAGCCTTCCTCTATCCTGACAGAAGCCATGTCTCCCTTCCTGCCTGTTATCCTTCCTAGTGCTACTCCCCTGTTATCGGGCCTTTCTATGCTGACGATGTCCCTGTTGCGTTTTCCGAACATATATCCCTCAGTAAATTCCCTATTGAAGGCACTCTTCAATTCATATTCAGCATCCCCCGAAGCATGCCCGCCGTCGCCTTTGATCCTGTCCAGGGCATCCCTGTAATGCTTTACCACTATCGCCACATATTCCGGCTTCTTCATCCTGCCTTCGATCTTCAATGAGCTGACTCCGGATCGCACCAGCTCCTCCAGCCTGTTATAGGTGTTAAGGTCCCTGGTACTAAGTATATGCTTGCCCTGATTTTCCTCCTCGATCCTGCCCGTATCAAAATTATAAAAAGAATACTTCCTTCGGCAAGGCTGGGCACATCTTCCCCGATTTCCGCTCCTTCCGCCTATCAGGCTGCTCATCAGACATTGTCCTGAATAGCTTACACAAAGAGCTCCATGGATGAAAACTTCAGTTTCCACTCCTGACCCTTCTATTATCTCCTTTATCTCAGAAAGGGGCAGCTCCCGTGCAAGCACGATGCGCTTTGCACCAAGGCCCGCAAAATACCTTGCACCTGCTGTATTGTGAACCGTCATTTGAGTGCTGCAGTGAAGCTCCAGGTTGGGAAAGGCTTTTGTAGCCAGCTTGAGCAGGGCAATATCCTGCACAATTATGGCATCGATACCTATGCTGTATAGAAAGCCAATGTATTCTATAGCTTCCGGCAGTTCTCTGTCTGTAAGCAGTATATTGATGGTCACATATACCTTTACCCCTCTTATATGAGCAAAGCCAACAGCCTTTGATAGTTTTTCCCCATCAAAGTTGTCGGCAAAGGCTCTGGCATTAAATTTATTCCCACCTAAATAAACAGCATCAGCACCACTTTCAACAGCAGCAGCTAATGCTTCAAAATTTCCTGCAGGCGCTAGAAGTTCAATACTTTTCATCGTGTTCACATCCTATAAATAAACGATCAACGGGTTTCGGGTTACGTGTTGTTAGTTGCGCGTATGCATGCAGGGCTTCGAAGCAGTTCCCCGGCACGCGAAACGCGAAACAGGACCCTATAGTAGTGACCCTGTGCCCGCCACACGCAACCGATGCGGCTTTGCCGCATCTTATATATTATTTACCCTATTGTTCCTGTTTTTATCAATTCTTTTTACTTTTGAATCATCCAGTTCCTTTTTTGCTTTCAAAAGCTCTATCTGGTTTTCAAAAAGCTTGGACTGCACCTCATTGATCGTATCCTTTGATACGTCCAGTTCACACCTGAGGTCCTTCAACTCTTCCTGGGCCTTTGCCCATTCCCTGCTTATCTTCCCAAGCTCTATCTGTGACCTGGTATATTCACTCTGCATCCTGTTGTATTGTTCCTTGATCGCTTCCAGCTCTTGTCTCAGCTCGTTAAGCTCCTCAAAGGGCCTCTGCATCTCTCCCTGTATGCTTTCAAGCTTCTCCGACGCTTCAGTGTACTCCTCCTGTGACTTTTGCAGGGTATCAGCCAGATTCAGGGCTGTAAGCACTGCAACCATAGTGGAATTGTACCTGTAGTTGCTTTTTGCGATCTCCCTCATTTTTTTGTCAACCTTATCAGCCAACCCACGTACATATTCTTCGGATTTTTCTGCAACCATCACATACTCCGTATCAAATATATTGACCCCTATCTTCTTTTTCTCGGACATCTATGACAACTCCTTTGGGATTGTATATTTTCTCATGAATATCATAATATTATTCTTCAAAAAATGTAAAATTCCCTTCATTTTTTTACTAATATCCAAAATAAATGTCTATTCATCCCAAATGGCAGATGAGATATCCACCCTTTTGATCAGAGAAGCGGGATACAGGCTGCTGACGATCCCCGCAACAGTTGATGCCGCCACTGCGGCAAAAATCGATGCAGCCGGAAAGGTTATAGATATATTGAACATACTTCCGAGAAAAACTCCCGCAGATATTCCCGCGGTCAACCCCAATCCACCTGAACACAGGCATATCACAAGTGATCTGTATATGATTTCATATTGCAGCAGTTTTATGCCTGAACCGAAAAACCTGTAAAGTCCGATCTCCCTTCTTCTCTCCCTGAATGACAAAAGTAATGCATTCATAACTCCTATGCAGCCGGAAATCAAGCCTATCAAACCTGCCGCAGCTGCGAAGGCCAGGTACTTTTCGGAAAACTGCGATACCTCGGGCAGCTGGTTGTATTCAGCAACCTCATAAGCACCGGTGATACCGTGTTTCCGCTCCAGTATATGTCCCAGCAATGCTTCTGCCTTTTCTGAGTGCAGCTCATCGTCAACCAATGCCACAAGCTTCTCCATCTCAAAGCCGAGTCCTTCCTCCTTAGGTACACTGTATGGAATGATGCAGGTACCCGGGTAATCATCCTTGAAAATCGTTTCAATATTATTCTCAAAATTCCTGAAAACCCCTATAATTGCAAATTCCTCACTGCGACCTCCCACCTTGACCTCCATCTTGTGCCCCTATATGTCGGTGGTACCGAAGAGCTCCAGAGCAGTCTGATCATCTATAAGCGCAACCTTATTGGCAGCCTTCACATCCGCTTCAGCTATAAAAGCTCCCATCAACATTTGCAGGTTGGCATACTTCAGATATTTTTCATTTACTCCAAGGACATCGACTGTATAGGAGCCCCTGTAGGAGACCGCTCTTGCCGAAGCCTTCAATACCGGTATACTGCCCTTTACCTGGGGCATCTTCTCATGGAGCCGGATTCCGTCCTCCTGATCAAGAAGGCCATGCTCTCCTCCTGCCATAGTTATATCATAAACCTTTATTCCATTGTTCCAGAAATTCTCCCTCATAACTGCCTTTCCGCCTTCTATCAACAAAAGTACGGAAACCAGGACAAATATACCTGCAGCTATTCCGGCTGCGGCTATTAGGTATCTGGCAGCTTCTTTGACCCTTATGCTTTTCATACAGCTCCTCCATCAATATGGACTGTTCCCTTTTCAAAGGTGAGTATCTTGCAACTTTGCTGCAACCCTATGATATCTCCCGAGTAAAACAAAATTATAGAAGTACCGTCATCGTTCAGCTTACCAAGCTTTGCCGTAAGCAGGCCTGTTTCTGCTTTATCCAGGTTTGCCGCAGGCTCGTCTGCAATAATGATGAGCGGATCATTTACAGTTGCGCGGGCAAGGGCGGTAAGTTGCTTGTCATAATTTGAAAGGTTGCATACCCTCTCATTGACTATACTATCAATCCCAATATCCGACAGGGCTTTTACGACCCTCTCCGCTTTCTCCTCCATGGATATATCCATGCCGAGCATAGGCACCTCGACGTTCCGATAAACTGTAAGCCTGTCAATGAGCCGGAAATCTCTGAACAGATATCCTATCTTTCTCCTGCGAATATCGTTCAGTATTTCATTTTCAGCCAGTGCGATGTCTTCATAGTCAAAGAAATATTTCCCCGAATCCGGTCTCTCCAAACAGCCCAGAAGATTGAAGAAGGTGTTTTTGTGTGTTCCGCTGATGCCCCTGATCACCACATATTCTCCCTGTCTGATACTCAGGTCAAGCCCGCATACTGCTTCCTCAGTCCTGTTCCCAGTCGTGCAGCTCTTATAAAGGCCTTCTGCCCTCAAAAGTATCCTGGTCCTGTCATGGATCATTTTGATTCATACCTCCAGCCCCAGATCTTTACAGAATTCTTGTCCTGCATATCTTCGGGAGGATTGACAACATACCTGTCCCCCTGGATTATTCCTTCAAGTATCTCCACTTCATAATCTGTCTCTATGCCGGTGGTCACAGTCACTCGTCTTGCAACATCGTTCTTTACATAGTACAAGTACTTCTTTCCGTCATGGTCCTCCACGATTGACTCATAATCAACAACTATTGCCTCATTCTTTATATTCAGGTCTATCTTGACCTCCACATTATAGCCAAGCTTGATACTGTCATCCGGATTTTCAAGATCGACCTCAACATTTACTCTGGAGGAGGCACCTGCTTCTGATGCGTCAGCCACAGCATCCACCCTGAGCACTTTACCCTTGTACTCCTTTTCATCCATTCCCTTTACCTTTATTCGAGCCTTCATGCCCTCCTTGACATATAAGGCATCCTGCTGTCTTAGGCTCAGGTTGACTATATATTGGGAATCATCATAAATAAGTATCTCATCATCAATATCCACCTTGACTGCCTTTCCATCGATCTCTGCCCTGGAGTCAGCGTCAACCTTCGCCTGTAGGCTGGTGATGCTTTCCTTCTGTATATCGATATTGGCCTGAAGCTTGTTTATCTGTTCTGCCTTATCAGCATCAAAGCCTTCCAACGCTTGCTGGGACTTGTTTCTCTCCATTTCCTTCAGTAGATATTTATTACTCAGGTTCTGCACATTCTCCACAGATTCCTCATAGTTGTTTTTTGATATGGCTCCATTTTCGTACAGCAGCTTGTCTGAAGCAAGGCTCTTTTGCGCCTTCTCCCATTCTGACCGTACCTCAGCCAGCTCAATATCTGCCTGCTTGTATGAATATTCTACGGCAAGCTGCTCCTTCTTCTCATCCTTCAGGGCCTTTGAAAGCTCCTGCTCAGCCAGTTCAAGATTTATCCCGGCAATGGCCAGCTCCTTATCAGTGTCCGAGGCTGTAAGCCTGAGCAGCAGATCTCCTTTTTTGACGCTCTGCCCCTCTGCCACCAAAACCTCCAATATCTCCCTGTCTTTGTCGATTGCTATTACCTGCTTTCTTAACGGCTCGACCACGCCATCCTCAGTGATGCTCTGTGTCAGGTTCTTCCTGTATGCGGTCCCTATCTCTATCTTTCTATATTTGGATGGCACCGATGCAGTATAAAACACCGTGCCTACTATAATAATGACCAGCATGATGCCCAACAGCACAGCCAGTTTGCGTCTGATATTCATCGCAGCTCTCCCCCCTTCTGATGATACAGCCAGCATCTTACCTTATGATCTTCTTCCAGTTCTGCAAGCTCAGGCATTTCCCTTCGGCAAATGTCCATCACCCTGTCGCACCTGTTGCTGAATCTGCAGCCTTCAGGGTACATGGAGGGATGAGGAACATATCCCGGAATGTATTTAAGCTTTGACACCTTGTTCTCAATACTGGGAATACACTGCATAAGACCAATAGTATATGGATGCAGCGGATTTCTGAAAAGGCTTGCCACCGAGGTCTCTTCCATTATCTTGCCGCAGTACATCACTATCACCTTGTCTGCATTTTCCGCCACTATCCCAAGATCATGGGTTATTAGCAGCATGGACATTTTCAGCTGCTCCTTCATGGACCGCAATAGCTCCATTATCTCAGCCTGAATAGTAACATCCAAAGCTGTCGTTGGTTCGTCCGCTATGAGCAGGTCCGGCTTGCAAGCGATAGCCATGGCTATCATTATCCTTTGCCTCATTCCCCCGCTGAACCTGGAAGGCAATTCACCATATCGCAGCCTTGCTTCCGGTATGCTTACCTGCTCCATAAGCTCTATAGCCCTCTCTTTTGATTCTTTTCTCGCATGTTTCCCATGTATGACAAGTGCTTCCCTTATCTGTTCACCCACCGATATCGCAGGATTCAGAGAAGTCATCGGTTCTTGATATACCATGGATATCCTGTTTCCCCTGATGCCTGTCATTTGCTTTTCTTTAAGCTCCAGCAGGCTGCAATCCAAAAACCTGATTTCTCCACATACTGTCCTCCCCGGTGGCTTTAGAAGCCTCATGATGGAAAGTG
>CAZNMO010000182.1:0-3799 GCA_964574195.1 uncultured Clostridiaceae bacterium
CACTCCTGTAATGGGTGAAGGAGCTGAGTGGATAAGGGACGGCCGCAGACTTAAGTATAAGGATATTAAGACCTTTGGTGAGGATGTACTGGTTGAAGGCTATATCAGAGTGCCTTGGGAGGAGTAAGTTGAATTGTTTACCGGAATTGTTGAGGAAAAAGGAAGAATCAGAAGTATAAGCAGGGGGGTGCGCTCTGCCGGACTTGTTGTAGAATGCAGTACAGTACTTGAAGGGACCGGGGCCGGGGACAGTGTATGCGTCAATGGGGTATGTCTCACAGTAACAACGATGGGGCGGGACTTTTTTGAGGCTGATGTCATGCCTGAAACAATAAGAAGCACAAACCTGAAGTACCTGAAGCCGGGAGATACCGTCAATCTGGAAAGGGCAATGCCCGCAAACGGCAGATTTGGTGGACATATAGTCTCAGGACATGTAGACGGTACCGGGATAATAAGCATGGTACAAAAAGAGGATAATGCCGTCTGGCTGACCGTGGAAGCGGGGCCTGAGCTGCTCAGGTACATAATACTTAAGGGCTCCATAGCGATAGACGGTATCAGCCTCACGGTGCAGCAGGCAGGGGAACGGGACTTCAAGGTGGCAATTATTCCCCACACAAGGGATCAAACTACACTGCAGGACCGTAAAGCCGGTTACATGGTTAACCTTGAATGTGACATTGTCGGGAAATATGTTGAGCGGCTTATGGAATTGAAGACAAGTATGAATAAAGAAGGGCTCACGATGCAGTATCTTATGGAAAATGGGTTTTAGCAATATTTTTGTGTTATATTTGATTTCTTTGCGGTGAAACAATTTGAATTGTGATTTATCAGCCGCAAATCATATAGGAGGAAATGAAATGTTCAGTAAAATCGAAGAAGCTTTGGAAGAGCTAAAAAAGGGCAACATGATCGTCGTTGTGGACGATGAAGACAGGGAAAATGAGGGGGACCTCCTGATGGCAGCGGAAAAGGTCACCCCGGAAGCAATAAACTTCATGGCGGCTTACGGAAGAGGGCTCATATGTGTGCCAATGACCGGTGACAGGCTGAAGGAGCTAAAGGTGGAGCCGATGACTGCAGAAAATACCGATGCCAAGGAGACTGCCTTCACTGTATCTGTAGATTCAATAAAGTGCAGCACGGGGATTTCAGCCTTTGACAGGGCGGAAACCGTAAAAGCTCTGATCACGACAGATACCAAGCCGGAGGAACTGACCCGGCCGGGGCATATTTTCCCCTTGAAGGCAAGAGAGGGCGGTGTACTGAAGCGGGCTGGACATACCGAGGCGGCGGTTGATCTGGCACGGATGGCAGGCTTGTATCCCGCAGGCATCATATGTGAAATCATGAAGGATGATGGTAATATGGCAAGGCTCCCTGATCTGGTGGAATACTGTAAAAAATTCGGACTGAAGCTGATAACCATAGCAGACCTTATAGAATTCAGAAGCCATGAGGAAAAGCTTATCCGCAAGGCTGCAGATGCTTTTATGCCTACAAAATACGGAGATTTCAGGGTAATTGCATACGAGGGCACCTTGAGTAACGAGCATCATGTAGCATTGGTCAAGGGTGACATTGCCAATGGCGAACCTGTCCTGGTCAGGGTGCACTCAGAATGCCTTACAGGAGATGCCTTCGGTTCCCTCAGGTGTGATTGCGGCGAGCAGTTTGCTGAAGCAGTGAGGATGATAGAGCAGGAAGGCAGAGGAGTATTATTGTATATGCGTCAGGAAGGCAGAGGCATAGGATTGGTCAACAAACTGAGGGCATATGAACTGCAGGATACAGGTGTAGATACTGTGGATGCCAACCTGATGCTGGGCTTTCCGGCTGACCTGAGAGACTACGGTATTGGGGCACAGATACTTAAGGATCTGGGAATAAGCAAGCTGAGGCTTATTACCAACAACCCAAAGAAGCTTAGAGGCTTATCAGGTTACGGCCTTGAAGTTGTAGAGAGGGTACCCATTGAAGTCGGAGCCAACAGCAGGAACGAGAAATATTTGAACACCAAAAAGGAAAGAATGGGGCATATGCTTCAGTCAATAGAACAAAGGGAATATAGGAGGTAATCATTATGAAGGTATACGAAGGAAATCTGATTGCAAGTAATAAAAAATTCGCCGTAGTTGTGGGGAGGTTTAATGAATTCATCGGCAGCAAGCTGCTAGGGGGCTGCATAGATGGTCTTCAGAGGCATGGATGCTCTGATGAAAATATAGAGATCATATGGGTGCCTGGAGCTTTTGAAATACCCCTGGCTGCACAGAAGCTGGCAAACACGGGCAGATATGCCGCAGTAATTTGCCTTGGAGCTGTCATAAGAGGTTCAACACCTCACTTCGATTATGTATGCAGTGAAGTATCAAAGGGCATAGCAAATGTAATGCTTTCTACAGGAGTGCCGGTTATATTCGGAGTGCTCACTACAGAAAACATTGAGCAGGCCATAGAAAGAGCCGGTACGAAGGCAGGCAACAAAGGCTTTGATGCTGCAGCAACGGCTATAGAAATGTCAAACCTGTTGGACAGCATAGGATAAAACAAAGGCACGGCGCAAGCCGTGCCTTTAGTACTATTTAAGGTTTTCCGGATTCAATACTTCCAGTTCTTTGAGGACAAACCTTCCGTCCTTTCTTATAAGGACATCGTCGAACCATATTTCCCCACCACCGTATTCAGGAGTCTGTATGCATACCAGATCCCAATGAACCGCGGATTTATTGCCGTTGAAGCACTGGTCATAGGAGCTGCCCGGTGTAAAGTGGAAGCTTCCCATTATCTTCTCATCAAAAAGAGTGTCCTTCATGGGTTTTATTATATAAGGGTTCACACCTATAGCAAACTCTCCGACGTACCTAGCACCTGCATCAGTGTCAAATACCTTGTTAATCCTCTCGGTGTCATTGGCTGTGGCATTGATTATCTTGCCGTCCTTGAATTCCAGTCTTATGTTTTCATAGGTATAGCTCTGGTATTCGGCAGGTGTATTGTAAGTGATATATCCATTTACGGAATCCTTTACAGGAGCTGAATATACTTCGCCGTCAGGAATGTTGGCTTCGCCGTCACATTTGATCGCCGGCAGGCCTTTTATGGAAAAGCTCAGGTCAGTTCCAACACCTTTGATCCTTACCCTGTCGGTTTTCCGCATAAGAGCCTCCAAAGGATCCATAGCCCTGGACATTTTTGCATAATCCAGGTTGCAGACGTTGAAGAAGAAATCCTCGAACTGTTCTGTGCTCATATTGGCCTTCTGAGCCATCGATGTGTTTGGATATCTCATTACACACCATCTTGTATGAGGAACTCTTATATCTGTATGCACGGTCTTGCTCCAGTTGGATTGATAATACCCTACTCTGTTGCTTGGAATATCAGACCAGTCTGAGGAATTAAGAGGGCCTCTTATACCGATATATGCCTGCATATCCTTCATTCTTTCTGCCTCATAGCGGGCTGTTGCAGCCATGTGCTCCGGATCAGTCCCAAGGATAAGCTCACGGAGAAGTCCCATTTTCTTCACAGAAAGAAATGGGTGGCCACCAAGCCTGTAAGCTTCTTTGATAAGCTCGGCGGCAAGCTCTTCTCCGGAATCAAATACTTCAATAAGAACATTTTCTCCGGGCTGAAGCTTTATGGAATAGCCCAGCAGATTCCTGGCCAGTGTTGAGATTCTTGGATCTTTCATTATTGATGCCTCCTATATCTGTTTACTTTGCGATCTATAAAGTACCAGAAGTTTTCGGCGGTAATTATATCAGGCTTTCAGGATTGAGTACCTGCA
>CAZNMO010000182.1:3809-9112 GCA_964574195.1 uncultured Clostridiaceae bacterium
CGGTATGAACCTGCCGTTCCTTCTTACAAGAACATCATCAAACCATATCTCTCCTCCGCCATACTCCGGGGTCTGTATACAAACCAGATCCCAGTGGACTGAGGATTTGTTACCGTTGTCACAATTGTCATAGGAGCTGCCTGGAGTGAAGTGGAAGCTGCCCATGATTTTTTCATCAAATAGTATGTCCTTCATAGGGTTAAGTATGTAGGGGTTGACTCCAATGGCAAATTCACCAACGTACCTGGCACCATCATCTGTGTCGAATATCTGGTTTATGGCTTCATTATCATTGCTGGTAGCCTTGATGATCTTGCCTTTGTTGAATTCCAGCCGGACGTTCTCAAAGAGCTTTCCTTCGTATTCCGAAGGGGTATTGTAGGTAATATACCCGTTTACAGAGTCCATTACAGGAGCAGTAAATACCTCCCCATCCGGGATGTTCAGCTTCCCGTCGCATTTGATGGGAGGCAGTCCCTTTATGGAAAAGCTCAGTTCGGTGCCCACGCCTGTGATCCTCACCTTGTCAGTACTTTTCATCATTTCTACCAGAGGGTTCATTGCAACGGACATTTTTGAATAATCCAGATTGCATACATTGAAATAAAAATCTTCAAATTGCTCCAGGTTCATATTGGCCGATTGAGCCATGGATTCCGTAGGATAATTGATAAGGCACCATCGGGTATGAGGGACCCTGATATCTAGATGTACCGGTTTCAGAAGCTTAGCCCTGTATATACCCATTTTTTCACCGGGAATATCGGAATACTCCAGGGCATTGTTGGTACCTCTTACTGAAAGGTATGCATCCATGTCCTTCATCCGCATTGCCTCATACTTGCCGATCTGTGCCATGTGTGACATATCAGTCCCCAGCAGCAGTTCTCTGCTGAGCATCCTGTTCCTGACTGATAAATATGGTTTAGCACCGATTGCATAGGCTTCCCTGATCAATTCGGATACAAGCTGGTCACCTTCATCCTGCAGCTCAATAAGCAGCTTGTCACCTTCCTTTAGCTCAAGGGAGTAATGCAGAAGATTCCCGGCCAATGTTTTTAATCTAGGATCTTTCATAGTAAACCTCCCGACATATCATATGGATGAAATTAGACAAATATAAAATGTCTTCATATATATTATAACTTTTTGCCCAAAATTTGTAAAGGAGAACAGTGCGAACAATTAAATATCTGATGCAAAAACTGCAAAATATAATATAGATTTGATGCTATAGATGTGAGATACTATTAATGAATAAATATTAAAAGCTAGAAGCAATTATTGAAAGATAAAGCCGAACCAAATAATAGTATTATAGCTGCGGGCTGAGAATATGGCCTGTACGTATCTAACCGGGCAAGCATTCAGAACAGGAGATGAAGGTATGAATGTGATAGAACGTGCTTATGGAAAAACATTCAAGACCATTTTGTGGGCTGTGAATCCATTGAAAAAGATTTTCAAAAAGACCCTCTGCGAGGTGCACATTTTCATTAACGAGCAAGCAGTTGAGATACTGAAGAACGACGGGTATCAGGAGGCCTATGATTTCTTCACACAATTCAAGAAGTGCTTGAATGAGGGGACGGTATGGGCTGACCAGGATTTCAGGAGCAGGGAGCATTTTTACAATCCATACAACCAGCGGGGTCTATATGGCTGCAAGTCCTCAATGCAGAGATTTGAAAAGTATTATGGGCATGCTCTGATACACTGGGATTGCGGGGACAAGGATAAAGCCTTATTCTATCTGGGTGCTGCAGTACATCTGGTCCAGGACTCGACCATCCCTCAGCATGGTAGCATAAAGCTGCTGAAAAGCCACAGAAAGTATGAGCAATGGATACACAAGGTGCATGACGATTTCATCCACTATACGGTATCCAACGGCGGAGTATATTATAACAATCCCAACGAATACATAGCAAGCAATGCAAAAGAAGCCATAGCAGCGTACAGCAAATATTATCTTATCAAAAATCCGTCCGATAGGTTCTTCAGGATCGCCAACAGAACCTTTCCGCTGGCTCAGAAGACCACAGCCGGATGCCTTATGAATTTCTACAGGAAGATAAATGAATAGCAAAATTGTAAGATCCTTCGCTGACGCTCAGGATGATACTTTCCTGTCATCCTGAGTGAAACGAAGGATCTTTAGCTTTTCACTCTTATTTCAACATTGCATAAAGATATACGAATCTTGTGGCGTGTTCCTGTTCGTCGGTTATGATCTCATAGACCATATCCCTGTATTTCTTGCCCTTAAGCATAGCTCGGATGTCCCTGTAAAGCTCAACTGCTTCAAGCTCACCGTTTATGCTTGATTTCACCGCATCTATGAACCTGTCCGGACGTTCCTGCTCGGGAGCCTTCAACTGGATATCCCTGCCTGTGATATCCTCGTATATTTCCTGGAACATCTCATAGTGCTTTGCCTCATCCTCATATGCAAAACGGATCTGCTCGATCATTTCCTTGTTATCAGTCATTTCTGCCATTGTCCTGTATTTTCTGTAATCCTTTTTTTCATCCAGCATAGCTTCCTTGAGCAGCTGCAGCAGCTTTCTATCATAATTGCCGTAATTACTGTCGTCTCCATGCTTATTGCCGTACATTCCGCATACCTCCTTAAATGAACTATTACAGTATATGCAGGAGGTATATGCAGCGACACTAATTATATAATTTGCGGCGAATAAACGCTAATGAGAATTTGTTTCGCCACAAAGAAAATCAATGTAACACAAATCTGTTTCAGCGATGCTTAAACGGATTTTGTTTAGTATCGTCTTTGTCGGATATATCTACCAATGGTATGACGGTATAAAATGGCTTTCTGTTGTCACTAGCCTGCTTCAGGGGATAGAATAAAACAATATCACCGGTTATTCCGCTTTCAAAAATGTCTTCGCGGAACACTTCATAGCCGACTCCTTTCAGAAGCTCACGCATCGAAGCATTCTTGAGGGAGGTGAAACCTTCAGCTTCGATCAAGTGGCGCCTCATGTATTTATGAATGCTTTCTTTAACGTGAGTATGGTCATAACGTGTGATGACCTCAGGCATACTGCCGCTCCTTGTAAAAAGCAGCCAGTCCAGCTTGAGGTATTCGTTCAGCAGTTTTAATTGGGCGGTTTCCAAAATATAAAAATATCCCTCCTCAATAAAATGCAGTAATATCTTATATAGTTCATTTATATTTCTGGAGGAACCAAATAAGCTATTCCTGTTCCAGTAGTCGGCCAACTTCAGGAAAAATCCGAAGGGCTCGGCTCTTGTAGACTGAAGCAGAAAAGGAAGTGTATTTCTGAACCTTCCGGAGTTGTGATACTGTTCGAGGACCTGCTCAACATCTTTTAGCAGCAATAGTTCACTATAGGTAAGCCAGTGTGTGTTTATGACCTCATAGGGTGTGAAGCTGTGGTATTCCATCCCGTAAGCTGTACTGGCCTCCCTAATGGCAGAGCCTTTCAGGAGCTTGAGAAAACCAAGCTGGAGCATGTCAGGATGAAGGGAGTATACATCGTTGAAGGACTTCCTGAAGCTTTCCATATCCTCATAGGGGAGCCCGGCTATAAGGTCCAGGTGAATATGGGAATTTCCGTAGGAAACCAGCTTGTTCACATTGCTGCTCACCTTGTCAAAGTTCATGGTCCTGTCTATTGCATGGAGCGTAAGCGGGTTTGTGGACTGCACCCCTATCTCGAACTGAAACAGGCCTGCCGGTGACTTCCTGGCCGTATCGAGAAAACTATCATTTATAAGATCTGCAGCAAGTTCAAAATGGAAATTGGTATCTCCGCCGAGGCTGATTATATACTCCATTATAGTAACAGCCCTATCGATATCGCAGTTGAAGGTCCTGTCGACCAGCTTTACCTGCCTTACTCCCGCTTCGATAAAAAACCTGATATCAGATTTGATCCTCTCTAAAGGGAGAAACCGTACACCATGAATGGTCGAGGATAGGCAATATTGGCAATTGAAAGGACACCCTCTGCTGGTCTCATAATAAACGATTCTGTTGTTAAGGTCATCAAACCTTTTATATGGGAAGGGAAGGTGGGACAAATCCTCAATCAGTGGCCTTGGCGGATTTACTATGATATTTCTGCCATCCCTGTAGGCAATTCCCTTAATACCAATGAGCTCCGGCTCTGTAGATGTCAGGCTGTCAAGCAGCTCAAGAAAGGATGCCTCTCCTTCCCCTACTACCAGATAATCAATAAACTCATTGACAGACAGGACGCTTTCAGGATCATATGAAACCTCCGGGCCTCCCAGTATTATGACAGCTCCAGGCTTTGCCTTTCTGAGACTGCTGCATATGTCCAGTACCATGCGTATATTCCATATATAACAGGAAAAGCCATATATATCTGCATCAGATAAGTATAAGGACTTTAATATATTATTGATACTGTCGTTGATGCTGAACTCATCCAGAGTTATATGATGGATAGAAGATTCGCAATATTTTTTCAGATACCTGACTGCCAGGTTTGAATGTATGTACTTTGCATTAACTGCACATAGCAGTACCTTATTCCGCATTCTTAGCCTCCTATATAAAGCAAATTACGATGTTGTTTTTTTGATACTTTGATTTCACATTTTATTCTACATCATGTATTGAAAAATAACACTCAGGTTTTTATCAATATATGCTTTGAAATCTATTGAGCCCAGCATATTCTTAATGAAAGCAAGCCCTTGGTCTTTCCATAGATATTTTTTTCACAAATATTTCACAGTTTTTTCAAAATTCTATATCAATCTCAAATCATTATTGATATAATAATTTTTGGTGCTATGCAAAATCTGTTTAAGCTTTGCTTAAACAGATTTGTGCTACCTTGATTTTTTTTGCGGCGGAACAATCTACATTAGCACAGATCCGCCGCAAATCATAAATTGAACAAAAAGTAAAACTTGGCGTATCGGATGATATCAACTTGGTAGAATAATAGTTAGGAATAAATGTAATTTTGGGTGAAAAGGAGTTATGCCAATGAGGAGAAAGGAGCAATTGAGAAAAGTAGTTAAGGAGGTCGCCTCCATACTTTATGGCACATATCCTGAGGCAACCTGCTCACTGGAGTACAAGGAGCCTCTGCAGCTATTGATAGCGACCATTCTTGCAGCTCAATGCACCGATGAAAGAGTAAATATTGTCACAAAGGACTTGTTTAAAAAGTATACCTCGGTGCATGACTATGCAAATGCTGATCCTGAAGAACTGGAACAGGATATTAGATCCACCGGCTTCTACAGGAATAAGGCAAAGAACATTATTGGCT
>CAZNMO010000183.1:0-9108 GCA_964574195.1 uncultured Clostridiaceae bacterium
CTTAGCGGCCTCATACTCCCATTCCTTGGTGGTGCCGCCCCAGTTGAACTTCTGGATCACATCCGGTTTTATGTGCATTTTTTTGCTCATGCAAGTCACTCCTTTATATGATAGAGGAATTGATAGATATTACATAGTTATTTTTCTCAATTTATAATAAAAAAATCAATAAAGTATAGTATAATTATATATTATCAGATTTTTATAGGGGCTAATGCCACAATATGAAAGGATACCAGAGAAAAAGGATGATGAATTTGATACTTTCACCAAGGCTGAAAATTATAGCAGACAGCATTAGAGGCTATGAAACCGTTGCAGATATAGGCTCTGATCATGCGTATCTTCCCATTTATCTGGTAAAAAACAAGCAGGTGAAAACTGTGGTTGCCACAGATGTGAACAAAGGTCCTGTCAGGATAGCAAAAGCAAGAGTAGCCGGCCATAATGCGGAAGACCGGATAAAGGTACGGCAGGGGGACGGACTTCAGGCAATAAAGCATGGAGAGGCTGAGGCTATAGTTATTGCAGGTATGGGCGGGTTGCTGATAAGGGATATACTTGAAAGGGACACAGAGATCGCGCGAAGTGCCAGGCTGTTGATCCTGCAGCCCATGAGGGATTCCAACAAGCTAAGGGGCTGGCTTTTGGCAAACAGCTTCGAGATCGTTGATGAGGAGCTTGTAAAGGAGCAGGACAAGATTTATGAGGTAATGTGGGTGGTTCCTTCGGATATGCCCAGGGAAGCCAAAGGACTACAGCTTGTTGGGGACAGGATAATTGAGAAAAACCATCCGCTTCTGAGGGAATTCATTAATAGAAAGACAGATGAACTGGAAAAGGTAATGGCTGCCCTGAAGGGTATGGATACCGAAAACTGCAGGGAGAGAGCAGAGGAGTGCAGGGCAATGCTTGACTTTTACAGGGAGGTGAATGAATGGGTACGGTAAAATGCCAGACTGTAGTTGGAATATTGGAGGAGCTTGCACCAAAAAGGCTTGCTGAAAGTTGGGATAATGTTGGGCTGCTAGTGGGAGACGGGAGCAGGAAGGTAAAGAAGGTAATGGTTTGCCTCGATGTGCCCGAATGGGTAGTGGAGGAAGCCGCAGATAAAGCTGTGGATATGATCGTAGCACACCATCCCATGATCTTCAACGGCATAAAGAGAGTAACAGCAGATACTGCCACAGGAAGGAAAATAATCAGCCTGGTGAAGAACAATATATCCCTGTATTGCTTACACACAAATTTTGATATCGCAACAGGAGGCCTCAATGACATATTTGCCAGAGAGCTTGGCTTTTCATCCTCTGAGATATTGGAGGAGACTTACAGGGAAAAGCTGCTCAAACTGGTGGTATATGTTCCTGAAGGCCATGAGGACATAGTTATAGATGCCATGTGCAATGCAGGTGCCGGTTATATAGGAAAGTACAGCAGCTGCACCTTCAGGACCTGCGGAACAGGTACCTTTGAGCCCCAAGAGGGTGCAAACCCCTATATCGGCAAGGTGGGTAAACTTGAACAGGTTGAGGAATTCAGGGTAGAGACCATAGTATCTGAAAAGCTGCTGGCAAAGGTGCTGAAGGAAATGCTCAAAGCCCATCCCTATGAAGAAGCGGCATACGACATATATGAGACTCGGAATGAAGGCCGTGTAATGGGGCTGGGAAGGATAGCAGAGCTGGAAAGGGAGACAACGCTTTCATTTTTTGCCGACAGTGTAAAGGCAATGCTTGGAGCGGATAGTGTCAGATATGCAGGAGACCCGAATAGAATGATAAAGAAGGTCGCGCTGCTGAACGGTTCCGGCAGCAAATACATCAATGCTGCAAGGTTCGCCGGAGCTGATGTGCTTGTGACGGGTGATACACAGCATCACGGTGTGCTTGATGCGCTGGAGCTGGGTCTGTGTATCATTGATGCGGGACATTATGCCACAGAGAAGATAATGATCAGATACATAGCCGAATATCTGAGAGAAAGGTTCCAGGCGTTGAAGCTGGATGTAGAGGTGATCGAGTCCGGCTCCAATACCGATATTATGAGGACAATTTAGGAATAGCTTTGCTATTCCTGTTTTATTTTATAGTGAATTGATGTAGATTAGGCTTTAGTATGAGAAAATATATTAAAAAAGGAACAATTATTTAAAAATCGTAGATAAACTCAGCGAAACTCCGGTAAATTTACGGTAAAACAGCCATGGAGGGCTGTTTTAGGAATATCGAGCATGGATGTGAGTTTTTCCGGCCGGAAATTTACCGGAGTGAGCTGTACGTTTATCTGATTTTTAAGTACCTTGTGGATTTTTTAATATATTTTCTCCAGACAAACTGTAGTAGTACCGCGCAATTTAATATAAATACGCAAGGAGATGAGCTAATGGATATACAAACTCTTTATAAGCTCCAGGAGCTTCACAGGGAAATGGACAGCATATTAAAGGGACTAAAGGACTTGGCGGATAGCTCGGATTTGAAAAAACTCAGGGATGAATACCAGAGACTAAGTGAGGAATATGCGCAGGCTGAAGAGAAGATCAAGAAGAATGAATTCCGTTGGGAGCAGCGGCACAATGAGCTGAAGAACCTGGAGTACAACAGGAAAGCCTGTGAGGAGATCAAGTTCAGCCGTGAGACCGACACAGTCAAAAAATTGGAAAGCATAGAAAAACAGCTGGAGAAGCTGGTGGAAAAGCAGCAAGAGGCAGAAGATGCCATCATAGAGCTGGAAAAGGATGCAGAGAATATAGACAAAAGTATGATCGAGACAAAAAAACGATTGGCATTTATCAAGAAAAAATATATTGGCAGTAAGGAAACTTACGAAAGATCCAAGGAGGAGTTGAAGAAGCAGCAGGCAGAACTAGCGGCCAGAATAGGCAGCTTGATTGAGACCGTTGACGCTGAAAGCATTGAAATGTATAACCGGCTTGCTAAAGTGCATTCTGATCCGATTTCCATCGTAGAGAATCGAAAATGCACCGGCTGTAAGATGGAAGTGCCGTCGATGGATTTTGAGGCATTGAAAAGCGGCAATCAGGACATGAGGTGCCAGAGCTGCGGAAGGCTGCTATACTTCATCAGGTAATAAACTGGCTATGCAGCTATATATATCATGTTGACTGCAAGGCAAAATCGATATATAATGATTATCTGACATTAAAAAAAACAAATAAATTCTGAGTAAGCCAGATGATCGCGTGTGCTTAATGCATACGAGGAAAGTCCGGGCTCCATAGGGCAGGGTGCCGGGTAACCCCCGGTGGAGGCGACTCCAAGGAAAGTGCAACAGAGAGATACCGCGAAACAGCAGGCTTTGCCCTGCTGCCGCAAGGATGGAAAGGTGAGGTAAGAGCTCACCAGCGGTTAGGTAACTAACCGGCTATGTAAACCCCACCTGGAGCAAGACCAAATAGAGAGACAGCGTTAGCGCAAGCTTCCGCAGGAACTGCCCGTTCCGTCTCCGGGTAAGGTCGCTTGAGCTTGTCGGTGACGACAAGCCTAGATAGATGATCGTCTAATACAGAACCCGGCTTATAGACTTACTCATGAAAAAGTATGAAACACTGCCTTTGGGTGGTGTTTTTTATTTATTCAGCTTGTAGTGCAGGCAACTCACCGCAACGCTATTGTAAAACCCTACAGAGGGCATTATAATAAAAGGGTTGAAATAATAGCCGGGGAGTAGAAAATATGACAGCAGACAGAGCTTTGAAGTGCATTTTAATAGTGGTGGTATCATTGACCGTAATATTTCCTGTAGGAGCCTATTTCGGAGTGCTTGCAGTATTCATAGCTGCGATTTGTGCCCGGAGATCCAGGCAGGTGCTTTCAGAGCTTGCTTCCGATAAAGCCTTGCTTTTGATGGTTTTAGCCTTTCTGACGGCATGTCTGTATTCTAGAGACAAGCTTATGAGTGTGGGCGCTCTGGTGCTTTTGTGCCTGAACCTGGGACTTTATCTTGTGCTTGTTGTCCAACTGAAAAGCGGCGGCTTTGGGGATTATCACAGAGCCCTTGATATAGGTTGTACCCTTGTATGCCTTTATGGTATATGGCAGTATGCAAGCGGAAACCTTGTAATGCCGGAAAGCTGGGTGGATAAAAATAGCTACGGCAATATTGCAAGAATGTATTCAACACTGCTCAATCCCAACATATTGGCCGCTTATCTGGTCATGAACCTTTCACTGGGCATATCCAGACTTGAAAACACCGGCAAGGAAAAGCTGCTCTTGATCAATCTGCTGCTGGCATCGGTATGCTTGCTGCTTACATATTCCAGGGGAGGCTTTGGGGCGTTTTTTATCTCCATGCTTGCCTTAGTCCTGCTCTGCAGGCGGAAAAAGGCTATAGCGCTTTATACTGCAGCAATGACAGCTGCTTTCATCCTTTTGAATACCGGAGGAGCGGCAAGCAGGATAGCGTTATCTGCGGTTTATACGGATAGCAGCAGCCTTTACAGAATAGAAATATGGAAGGCCGCCTTCAATATGTTCCTGACAGATCCGATTTTGGGCAATGGTCCGGGGACTACCTGGTATTATCTTTCTGCCGGCTCAGACAAACTTTTCAGCTACATACTCCACTGCCACAATATATATCTGCAGGTGGCTGCAGAAATGGGGATCACAGGCCTTGTAGCCTTCCTATACCTGATGTACAGGAAGGTATGTGACGGATTAAGACTGCTTGGCGAAAGCATAACAGCGGAGGAGAAGGTCGTATTGCAAGGATTTGTAGCGTGTATTGCCGGTGCCGCCGCACATGGGCTTATAGATGCAGTCGTGTTTGTCCCGGCACTCAGTCTTATATTTATGAGTTATGCCGCTGTATACGGAAGCGTTCTCTCGGAATATTCCCCGCTGCTGTCACTTAAGGGCGAAGGTATTTTTCAGCTGTTTGGGAGTAAAGGTCCCGGTAAGCAGAAGTACAAGGAAGAAGAAGCAGATACCTGCGAAGCTTGATATCATCATATTGAAGCTGTGGATATTGTTTGCAGTAAGATATATATCGCAGCACTTGACGAATATAAGCATTCCTATGAAAGCTATAAAAGGTTTAGCGACCGCATTTCCATAGTCTATGTGTATCTGATGTACCTGCCTGAGGTCTGCAATGTTCCAAAGGCATATCAGTACGGCACTGGAGCAGAAGCCTATTACAAAGCCGTAGATCCCTATGTAGGGTATGGGGATCAGGAAATATGAACAGGCAATAGAGATAGCTATATGAAGCAGCGAATTCTTAAGTACCACATGCTGCCTGCCGACACCGTTCAGTACTGCAAATAAAGTGAACTGCCAGTATTCGAATATACAGGCAAAAGCCATAAAAAACAGCATGTTACCTGCTTCAGGGCATTTGAAGAATATACGGCACAGCTCCCAGGGATAAATAAGGAATAGAGCAGTGCAAGCAAAAGCAACGACTGAAGTGATCTTCAGAGAGTCGTTGCATTTTTTATTCAAAGCTGTCCAGTTGCCTGAAGCATATGAGGATGCAATGGCCGGAACCAGTGTAATGCCAAGAGAGGCGACAATTGCAAAGGGGAAGAATAGCAGCGGCATTACCATACCTGTGACCTGGCCATAAAGGGAAAGGGCGTTTGAACTGTCGTAGCCTGAGGCACGCAGCTGCATAGGTATGAGTATTGCTATGGCCATATCCATTATTGTGGTCAGTGCACCGCTAAAAGACAAAGGAAGAGATGTTCTGAGTATCCTTGAAATTATCCCTAAAGACGAATCAACAGGTGTGGGGGAAGTGACAGGAGCTCTTTTTATCCTGTAGGTGAAGAACAGCAAAGCCAGGCTGATGAGCTCACCGGTGGCCATTGCGGCCATAACACCCGCACAGACATATTCGATACCGAAAGGGAGAAGAAAATAGGTGGTCAACAAAAGCCCGAACAGCCTTACGAGCTTTTCGAGGATATCGATCAAGGCCGGGGGATTGACATCCTGAAGACCGAAAAAATAGCCTTTCAGTATTGCACTCAATGAAATGAAGAAAATTGCCGGAGTGAATACCATAATGGACAGCAGAGTCCTGGAATCCTTCAATACCTTAACCGCAAGCAGCTCCGCATTGAAGAAAATGAAGGTGCACAGGAGCAGGCTCCACATACCTATCGTTATCCCGCACATCTTCACGATCTTGTACATATTGCGGTGGTTCCGGACAGGAGCCTGTTCGGCAACAAGCTTGGAAACAGCAGTAGTGATTCCCCCTGATACCAGGGTGATGAAAAGAGTGTATAGAGGGAGGACCAGCTGATATACACCAATGCCCTCTGAACCTATTGCTCTGGTGAGAAAAACCCTGTATATGAAGGATAGGGAGCTTGTAACCAGATTGGTGAGGGTAAGTATAAAGGCTCCCTGTATGTACGTGAGCTTCTTCAATATGTATCCACTCCTTAAAAAGCTTTTATTATATATACTATTTAAGAAGCAAGTACAATATTAGCAGAAAGTGGAGGATGTTCTGGACTTGCACGAAAAAAAGGCAGCCGCTATTGCGGCTGCTGGAGGCTTGATAGGTTTGGTCCTATCGGGTTTATTTTTCTATCTGAACAAGTGCACCGTTTACAAAGGTAAGGGTGAGCTTGTCGCCGATTTCCAGATCCTTTACATCCTGATCATCTTCACCGTCTACTATTATTTCTACATTTGAACCAACGGTATAGATCCTAGTCTTTCCGTCGATCTTTACAGTGATTTTATCCTCAGTGCCGATGCTTATACCTGTAAGCTCGCCTTCTGCTTCTATACTCTTGTCCTCGGCAGTTATTTTCTCGACCACTTCATCAACAATCTCGATTTCTACAGTCATACCGACCTTAAGATCTGAGAAGTTTTTGTTTGCTGTATTGTTTATTGATATATCAGCGTCATCGGTGATGGAGAGGGTTATTACAGAGCCGTTGGATCTCTTTACGTTTATGGTTTCCTTTGAAGTATCGATGGAATTGATAGTGCCTGTAACTTCGTAGGTATCATCCATTTTAACGATATTGGAATCGGCTTGTTTTTCACCATCTTCATTGACAAACCTTACTCTGCTGATGTTGTCAAATTTGTTGAACTTAACTATGCTGTATGGATATAGAGTCTTGCTGCCTGTAGTTTTTGAAGGTATCTCAATGGCTACTTCAGCCTTTACCATGTATCTGCTGCCATCCTCAACCTTATCCAGATCCTGGATGTCGATATCATATCCGTCGGCTGTTTTCTTGCCCATGGATGCTATAAGGTAGATCTCATCGTTATATTCAAAAGCTCTGTAGTTCTGAGTAAGCTTCAGCTTATCGATCTGCTCCTTCAACACTGCTGAAAGATCTTCATAGTTAACTGTCTTGAATGAGATATCTTCAACATCAGAAGACTCGGCAATCACTTTTGTAACTCTGTCATCAGTGATTTTCAGCTCTACGGTCATACCCTCATCCAGTTCGGAGAATACTGCATCATCGTTATCAACAATTATTTCTGCATTGGAGGGGATAGTATAGCTTACCTTTGATCCGTTTGATTTTTCAAGCTTTATTGTCCTGCTGCTTGAGATAAGGTCATAGATTTCTCCTTCTACTGTAGATACTTCATCAATGTCGTTAATATCAACTTCCTTGAGGGTATCATTATCCTTATCCACAAATACAATGTTCTCGAT
The DNA here is from genome assembly GCA_964574195.1 of uncultured Clostridiaceae bacterium. Lineage (GTDB taxonomy): Bacteria > Bacillota > Clostridia > Lutisporales > Lutisporaceae > BRH-c25. Next base: position 7,678 of record CAZNMO010000183.1, read on the forward strand.
GTTGTCAAAGCTCTTGAACCTAACAACAGTAAATGGATAGGTGATTACCTGTGTGGTCATTGAACCTGATGAAGGCTCATCGGTATCTACTGTTGCTTTTATGGTGTATTTGTTATTATCTTTTGTCTTTGTTACCTTTTCGATATCTATGTCGTAGCCGCCGGTGCTCTGTTTACCCATTGCAGCCAGCAGGTATATATAGTCGCCGTACTCATATGCTCTGTAATTTTCGTTTGCTTTCAGGTCATCAACCTCATCCTGGATCGATTCAGGAAGGTTGTTATACAGCATTTCTGCAAAGGAGACCGAGGTTACTTCTGTGTCTACATCTTCAGCGTTTTTAACTACTTCGACGAAAATAACCTTCTTGCTGCTGTTCAATGTAAGCTGGAGCACATCACCTGCATTCAGGTCCTCGATTTCCATGAAGTCGCCGTTTTTATAAACATTTACATCATCGAGATAATCATAGGTTGTGGAAACTCCTTTTATCTTCACTGTGATCTCATTGTCATTTTCATCAGCTGATACAAATATTGTGCTGTTTTTCCTGTTGTCGGTATCCGGCAGGTCGAACTTACCTTCTGCCCTATCCAGGAGTACTGCCATCTGAGCTCTGGTTACAGGCTCATTGGGGCTGAATTTGTTGTTGTTGTCTCCGACCATTATGTTCAGCTTATTTGCAAGGTATACATAACCGATCGATCCATCCGGTATTGCACTGGCATCCTTGAAGTCCAGGTCGGCATCCATATTGTCCAGTGCTTCTTCAGTCTCACCCATTGCCCTGATGATGTATTTGGCTATTTCATGACGTTTAGCCGGCTGGTTGGGATTGAAGCCTTTGAGCTCCTCCGGAAGCAGGATACCTTTTTCAATGGCTATATAGATATATCCATAGCCCCACATAGGCATTACTCCCATGTATTTGGGATGAACTTTTTTGCCAAGCAGATTGGCTTCGTTGTCATCTCCGGTGAGCCTCATAACCATTGCCAATGCTTCTATGTGTGTAACATTACTCTTGGGTGCGAACTTGCCCTGACCTATGCCTCCAAGAATTCCTTTGCCGGCAAGCTTTTCAATGGCATTGAATGCCCATTGTGAATCGCTCAGATCATTAAACTTGAATTTTTTGTCATCACCCTTTGGTTTTGCATTTCCCTTACCGGGGTTCGTAAATTTAACAGTTATACCTGTATTTGCCTTGTTGAAATCTGCAGCAGCAACTGTCGTGGTTAAGGAAGAGAGTGCAAATACTGTTGCTACGCCTACTGACATCAATTTTTTCCTGTTCATATGATTTCCTCCTTGTTTCTTTGTTGTTCATGGACTGGTTATTTCATGCCATACATTTTGATATTGAGCACACCGGCATGAAACATTTTGCTTTACTCATATGACGTGAAAAGTTCATATTTGTTTCCACAA
>CAZNMO010000184.1:0-8789 GCA_964574195.1 uncultured Clostridiaceae bacterium
TCCAGCCGAAGTATTGTGCTCCCAGCTCCCCGAAGTTCTGCATGGAATGTATCGGCATCAGGAAATTCCACTGGGAGTACGCAAAATGATATCCAAAAGCAACAATTGAGAAATAGAGCAGTATGGGTCTCCTCAGCAATACAGATATTATAGAGCCCTCCTCCCTCCTCTCCAGCTTTCTGCTTTCGTCTGTTATATCTTCTTTTGTCCTGTCTATGGTTTCATTGATGAAGAAGAATATCAGGCTCAAGGATAGCAAGGCAGTAGCCGCATCTCCTATGAATACAAGGGGCAGATAGTTTCTATACAAGAAGCCGCCCAGCATAGGGCCAATTGCAAAGCCAAGATTCCAGCCCATGTAGCTTAGTGCATATGCTCCTGCCCTGTTTTCCGGCACTGTAAGATCTGCAATGAGCGAATCATGCGCAGGACCTGCCACACTCAAACATGCGCTTGCTCCCAGTATTACATATATCAGCGACATTGAAGGCTCCATAAAGCCACAGGAAATATAAAGTATTGCCGCCAGAGTGTCGAAGGTTATGATCAGGAACTTCCTTCCGTAGGAATCCGCCAGCTTTCCGCCAATCATGGAAGCCAGCGGATAGATCATACTGTTGAGGCTCAGGTAAAAGCCTGTCGTCTCCTTTGACAAGCCTATCCGATCAGTCATAATGATAGTCATCAGCGGCATTACAAAGCAGCCCATGGCATTGATGATACGTGCTATAAATATGATATAGATTTCCTTCGGCATCCCCCGGTATGGACTTAGCAGATCTTTAATTCTTGACATTGTATAAACCCCCTCTGTAAATAAAATAAAAAGTCATGGAATAAACATATTCCATGACTTAGAAAACTTGATGATATTTGCTTCTGAAGTGTCACGGTGTCTCCTCCTTAGAGCAGCCCGCAACGAAAAATAGACTATCAGAAGGTATACTTCGATAAAGCAGGCCGCATTATTAAATTGTTGTGTACAAAGCCATATTGCTCACAAATAAATATTCTATTGACTATCATATTCACGGCCTCCTTTCCATTTTTTACTATTAGTAGTATACTACCGTCAACTGGTAAGGTCAACTGATACACACCAATTGTAACACAATGTTAATATTTGTAGATTTTTTCACATATGCAGCAGGCTGATGCATATTGCAGCATGATGATATATAATAGAGGTTAGCTATAATGAGGCTGTCGCATGCTACACCATAGTACGGAGGATTTTTATGAAGCTGGATTTTTTATTCAATGACAGGCATTTTTTCACTCAAATGTTCAGGCTTGCCCTTCCAATAACCCTGCAGAATTTTGTACTGTCTTCCCTTAACATGGTAGACACCATAATGATCGGAGGGCTTGGCGAAAGCGCCATCGCCGGGGTAGGTCTTGCAAACCAATACTACTTCCTTTTGAATCTGCTGCTTTTCGGTATCGTCAGCGGCTCCTCCATATTTACAGCCCAATACTGGGGAAGCAGGGACATAAAAAACATCAGGAAGGTCCTTGGAATATGCATCGTCACAGGCGGAACAGGAGCTCTAATTTTTACTCTGGGGGGTCTGCTGTTTCCGGCACAAATAATGGGTATATTTTCAAAGGATCAGAGTGTTATATTGCTGGCAAATGATTATCTGAGGATAGTACTCTTCAGTTATGTGGTAATGGCCGTATCCTTCGCTTACTCCTTCAGTCTCAGGAGCACAGGAGATGTGAAGACCCCCTTGATCGTCAGTGTCGTTGCCCTGGGTACCAATACTTTACTCAATTATCTGCTGATATACGGGCATTTTGGTTTTCCTGAAATGGGAGTCGCGGGTGCCGCTTTGGCCACAGTCATTTCCCGTGTTCTGGAGCTTGCGCTGCTGTTATTTGCAGTTTATTCCGGAAGAAACGTATTGGCTGCATCATTCAAGGAGCTCTTTGCTCAATCGGCAGACTTTATAAGTCAATTCTTCAAGGTAACTCTGCCGGTCATTCTGAATGAGGCAATGTGGGGTCTTGGTATGACATTGTATGCCATAGCCTATGCACGAATGGGGACTGATGTATTTGCATCGACCAACATAACAGGTACGATAGAAAAGATAATATGGGTGGTATTCTGGGGCGTGGGTAACGCCTGTTCCGTAATGATAGGAAATAAGATAGGCTCCGGCGATGAAAAGGAAGTCTTCCTGTATGCAAAGCGTTTTGCGATCCTTGCGCCGGCTGTTGCGATCCTGATCGGAGCTGTTATTATTGCCATAACTCCATTATTGCTATTACCCTACAAGGTTTCGCCACAGGTATTGGAATATGCCCGGCTGAACCTGCTGGTTTCATGCCTGTTCCTTTGGGCGAAGGTTTTCAATTATACAAATGTTGTAGGCATACTCAGGAGCGGAGGGGACACCACCTTCTGCCTGCTGCTTGACACTGGAGGTGTCTGGCTTATAGGCATACCCATGGCATTTATCGGCGGGCTGGTCTTGGATCTGCCTATATATGTGGTTTATGCTCTGGTGCATATAGAAGAGGTCGTGAAGTTTATCATAGGAATACCCCGGCTGGTATCAAGGAAGTGGATCAACAACCTGACAGCTGAAGTGGGCAAGTAAGCTTAACAACAAATAATATATCTGACTGCCAATAAACTAGTTGATATTTCAACTAGTTTATTTTATACTATAATTAGTTGAAATGCCAACTAATTATAGGAGGACTACATATGCCATTATTAAAAAATGAAACGCTCAGGGAGGTAGGTGCCCTTGCCAGGGCTATACAGTCAGTAAATGACATAAGGTTCAGAAAAATAAAGCTGCAAAGAGGCCAATTCATATACCTGACACGTATTTGCGAGTACCCGGGCATCAATATGATCGAGCTGTCAAATATCCTAAGGGTTGATAAGGCAACGACAACAAAAGCAGTACAAAAGCTTATGGAGGAAGGCTATATCCTCAGGGAAAGGGATGAAGAGGACAAGAGGATGTGGCGCCTGTCTCCTGCAACAAAAGCAAAGGATATATATTCTTTGTTGATCGAGGAGGAAAACCGCAATCTGGAGGTCTGTTTCAAGGATTTTACCCAGGAGGAGAAAGAGGTTGCACACACATTGCTGAAAAGAATGCGTGAGAATGTAGACCAGGACTGGCGTGAAAGGAAAATAAAGGAGGTTTAGTATGGAAGACTTATTAATCAAGGAATACACCGATAACTACAAGGAAGCTGTAATATCCCTGATACTTCCTATCCAGAGAGATGAATTCGGCATAGCAATAACAGCCGAGGATCAGCCTGACCTGTCTGATATACCGGGTTTCTTCCAGAAGGCCGGAGGCAATTTCTGGCTGGCTCTGTGTGGAGAGCAGGTCATCGGTACCATTGCTCTTATAGATATAGGAAATAAACAGGGAGCATTGAGAAAAATGTTTGTACGGCCGGATTATAGGGGCAAACTGCACAACACGGCTGAATTGCTGCTATCAGAGCTGTTAGCCTGGGCAAAGCAGCATGATATGAAAGATATATATCTTGGAACAACTGAAAAATTCCTTGCTGCTCATAGGTTCTATGAAAAGCATGGCTTCGCCTGCATTAACAAAGATACACTGCCGGGGGCATTTCCTGTAATGAAGGTGGATACAAGATTTTATTGGCTCCGGCTTTAGCCGCAGGTGGTTTTGCAGAGTTGAAGAATTATGTGACATATCCGTTTCGAGTTGCGTGTTACGCGTTGCGCGTGGAACGTCTTGGGATGGGCTTCGAAGATTAAGATCCTTCGTTTCACTCAGGATGACGCTTATCTGTCATCCTGAACGCAGTGAAGGATCTTTGCTTCGAAGGCGGGCTATAACCGTTCCACGCGCAACTCGAAACGCGTAACCCGCAACCCTTATGTCTCATCATTCCTATTTTACACCGCTCTCTTTTTCCTGCTCAGCCATAAACTCCTCAAGCTTGTTGTCATACATTTCTATCAGTTCATAGGCCACTGCCTCGTCGAGCTTTCCCCATAAACTTGGGGTCTCAAAGAAACGCTTGGGCAGCTTCACATCCTTTAGCCGGAAGCCAAGCCGCTTCTTTATCCTCAGCTTGGTTGCATATATCCTGTCTGCGAAGGCAGTCAGATCCTCATCCGTCAACTGGTATCCTATTGCATTGAGTGCCGCCAGTATTGTCTTCCTGTCATACACTTTCCTGGCAAATAGGCAGATTGCAAGGGAATTGAGCATGCAGCGCTCCTTCTCCTCTTTGAAGATCCCATTTACAATTGCAGCTTTATCGATCTCCTTTATGCTCTGGTCTATTGAGTAGCCTCCGTTGCAGAGATGTGAATGCCTTGCCCCCACCACTGCTCCTATCAGGGCGCCATAGCCGGTATGATAGCCGGGCATTTCATTTTTGGCAAAGGTCATTGCAAAGTCCCTGCCTCCATATCTGCCTGATGCCTCATGGGAGCCCTGCGCCAAAACCTTGTAGAAATCATTTTCCTTGTTTGCGAGATATTCTGTCGCCTTGATATAGTTCCCGGCGTTTCCGAATTCAAGTGGTACTATAGTTTCTGCTTCACTGATGAGCTTTTCCTTATATGCCTCTGTCGCCCAGCCCAGCACTACTCCTGCTGACATGGCATCCAGTCCCAGCTCTTCAACGGATTCGATCAGCTGCAATATTTCATCAGTGCTCTTTATACCCAGGAAGCTGCCCAGGGCAAATATAAGCTCATAGTCATAGCTGACGCTGACCGATTCGTAATCATGTCCCTTGTCAAACTCCCTCCGGAACTGGCCTATGTGTATGCAACCCACCGGGCAACCGGTGCAGGCCATTTTCCTCACCAGGTTGTTTTTGACAAAAGCATCCCCTGAAATATCCTCAACATTTTCAAAGCGGCTCTGTGTCAGGTTCTTTGTGGGGAGGGAATTCATCTCATTGAGGGGCTCAACATTTACCGGTGTCCCTGCATCATGGTACTTGGACATTATCTCCGTATCTGTGACCTTGTTGTATATCTCCTGGTATACCTTGAAATACTCTTTGAAGTTCTTGATCGGGATACTTCTATCCCCGATTATAGTAATGGCTTTGAGATTCTTGCTTCCAAAGACTGCACCCAGGCCAAGCCTCCCGAAGTGCCTATAGGTATCGACACATACGCTGGCAAAGCTTACTGTATTCTCTCCTGCAGGCCCTATTCTCAGGATGCTTCGTTTTCCGCCTCCCGGCTCCCTTTCACGTATGACCCTGCCCGCCTCATCTGAAGTCATTCCCCAGAGAGCTCTTGCATCCTTGAACTCAATATTGCTGCTGTTCAGTGTAATATAGGTTGGCTTCTCCGCTTTTCCTTGTATCACTATGGCATCATAACCTGCCAGAAGCATGGTCAGCGCCAGCCTCCCTCCCGCATAGGACTCTCCAAGCTCCCTGGTCAGCGGGGAATAAAACATCGCGACTGTTTTGGTAACTACGGGATAGATCGAGGAAGCCGCGCCAATTGAAAGTATGACCGGCTGATTCGGGTCAAGAGGATCCAGCTCCGGCTTTATATTCTCCTCCAGCAGTCTTGAAGCCACACCTACACCCCCCAGATACTGTGACAGGTCTGTCCTCTGCTCTATCCTGATTTTTTTACGTTGGAGATCTATGTAAAGTACTCTTATATGATTCTCATATATCATTTTCCTGTTCCTCCATTCTCAGGCATTCATGGGGGCAAAATCTGGTACAGACTCCACAGTGCTTGCAGATTATAGGTTTCCCGACAGATTCATCAAAGAATACTGCGCTTACAATGCATGCATCCACACATCGCCTACAGCCAATGCATTTTTCGGCCTTAAGAAGGACTCCGCCTCCCTGTCTCAGCTCCAGAGCTCCCGAAGGACAGGCCTCCGCACATGCCCTTTCATCATTACAGGCTATGCAGACATCAGCAACAAACTTTCCCTTTAGGCCTCCGCTTGTTCTCACCTTAATTGCGCTTTTCGCTATGGAATGATTCTGCCTGTTGACACCTGCACATGCAAGCATGCAGGTGAAACAGCCTATGCATTTGTTCATTCCGTCAGCCTTTAATATCTTTGGCATGTAAACACCTCACGTTCGATAGATTTCCTCTGAAATTAATAAAATTATATACCATCACATTGATTATATCCACAATAAATGAAAAGGAGTCGACCAAATGGGTCAACTCCGGTATCTGCTGCTTAGTGCTTTGAGTTTGCAGGCTCAATATTTATTCTCTTGCCTTTTATCTGGTTGTCCTTCATTATCTTAATTACCTCACTGGCATACTCCCTGGGCACTTCAACGAAGGTATACTTGTCGTAAATATCTATGCTCCCAATGAGTTTTCCAGGTATCCCCGTTTCTCCGGCAATACCGCCTACGATGTCTCCAGGCCGGATATTCTGGTTCCTGCCTATATTTATGAACAACCTGACCATGCCCGGTTCTCCACCGGTGTTTTCAAATTCCTTTTCTTCAGGCACCGCTTCCTTTGCCTTTCCTCCAACAGCCATCTTGAGCAGGGCAGCCGCAATGTCGATGGATGCATAATCCTCTCCTGCAAGCCTCTCTATCGAAGCCACGTATGGGCTGAGACCACCCTCTTCCATGACCTCCCTTACCCTCTCAAGGTACATATTGCTTCTTACTTCCTCTACATCCTCTGAGGATGGAGCCTTCTGCAGAGTTATCTTTGCCTTGGCATACCTCTGTATGTCCCTCAGCTTATATATCTCCCTGCCAATGACAAAGGTAAAGGCTCTGCCTTCCCTTCCAGCCCTTGCAGTCCTTCCGATCCTGTGGACATAATATTCTTCATCCTGTGGCAGGTCATAATTGAACACCGCCTCTATGTCATCCACATCGATTCCCCTGGCTGCAACGTCTGTAGCCACGAGTATATCCACAGCTCCACTGCGGAACTTTGACATGACCCTATCCCTCTGTACCTGCTTCAAGTCTCCATGGAGGCCGTCAGCGAAATATCCTCTGCCCTGAAGCTCCTCCACCAACTCATCAACCTTTTTCTTCGTGTTGCAGAAAACCAGTGAAAGCTTTGGGTTGTACATATCGATAAGCCTCGAAAGCACTTCTGCCTTGGTCTTTTCCTTGACCTCGAAATATATCTGCTCTATTTTAGGTGCAGTAAGCTCCTTGTGCACCACCATTATATGCTTAGGCTTCTTCTGGAACTTCTTTGTTAGCTCCAGTATGGGCTTCGGCATTGTTGCAGAGAAAAGCATTGTCTGCCTCTCCTCCGGCACAGACTTAAGGATCGTAACTATATCGTCAATGAAGCCCATGTCCAACATCTCATCTGCTTCGTCAAGTACTGCCATTCTTAACTTATCTATTTTCAGCGTTCCCCTGTCCATATGGTCCATGACCCTGCCAGGGGTGCCTACAATGATCTGTGGTTTTCTCTTAAGTGCTTTTATCTGCCTGTCTATAGGCTGGCCTCCGTATATGGGAAGTATCTCCACTCCCTTTTTATACTTTGCCAATTCCCTTATCTCTTCAGCCACTTGTATTGCCAGCTCTCTAGTAGGGCACAGTACCAGTGCCTGGACAGATTTTTCCTCGTGTGACAGTCTCTCCAGTATCGGTATGCCGAAGGCTGCTGTTTTTCCTGTTCCGGTCTGGGCCTGGCCAATCAAATCCAAGCCTTCCAGTGCGTAGGGTATAGCCTGGGCCTGTATGGGTGTTGCTTCTTCAAAGCCTTTATTTTCCACCGCTTTCAGGATTTCACCAGACAAGTTCAAGTTTTCGAATCTTACGTTTTCCATTCAATACCATCCAATCTTTTTTATGTAACTACTTAACAATACATTTATTATGCACATATTGCAACTAAATTTTTCATGTATGAATAAAATAAAGTTTGTAAAGTAAAGAAGAAGCAGTAAGCGTGTATATCGAATCACACGTATAAGCTTTGGACAGAATTAGCGTTCGATAAGGCTGAAAACCCTAACGCACGTAACCCAACCTCCTGTTGGTACGTACTGGCTTCGCGTCCATGCTCAGCCTACGGATTTTCAGCCCTATCTTCGCTCTATTCTGTTGCCCAAAGGCTTATAAGTGTTCCCTGATATACACGCTTACTGCCTCATTATTATTTGTGACTTAACCTCTATCTACTTTTTATACCCATTGATGTAGTCCATAAAGTCATTTTCCCTATCTATAAATATAGTTGTGTCCTTCATCTCCTTATAGGTGTTGGCCCTCTGGATGAAACGGTAGAATTCTATGTCCTTTTTCAGGGATTCCTCGTAAATCTGTATGGCTTGCTTTTCCGCAGTAGCCTTGATGTTTGCCGCATCCTCTATGGCTTTGGCTATTATCTGCTTTTTCTGTCTCTCAGCTTCAGATACATCCTTGTCATACTGTGACTGCCCTTCTGCCTTCAGCTTTTCGCTGTCCTTCCTTATTTCTTCTATCATCTTGTTCTGGATGGACTGGATGTTAGCAGCCGGGAAGTTCCTCCTGTGTATTGCTATGTCAGCCACTTCTACTCCGTAATCCTTCAATAGCTCCTTACTCAGGGACTCGGTCCTGAACTTCAGTACCTCTTCTGTTTTTCCTTTATCGAAGAATTCATCGAACCGCAAGGTGTTGGCGGTCTGTATCACCACCGGATACACCCTGTCGTCCAGCAGCTTGTTAAGATCACCCATGCCGTAGTTTCTCATGTTGACCAACACCGGATTGACTATCCTGTACTGGGAATACATCATTATATCTATCTTTTTCCTGTCCGAGGTATTGACGGTATCCTT
>CAZNMO010000184.1:8847-9081 GCA_964574195.1 uncultured Clostridiaceae bacterium
ATATATAAGTGAGGTATTTTGTTGAGTACTTGGTTATGTCATCAGCCATGGGTATCCTGAAATTCAGGCCCTTCCTGCTGGAAACTGCCACATTGTAGCCTTTTTCCTTCAAGGATGCCTTTACAGCATTAACATCCTGGGCATTTACTATAACCTGCTGCACCTTACCCCATCTCTTCACAAGGGTTACCTCATCCTCAGCCACAGTATACGGCACTGTAAGCAGTCCGAGTA
>CAZNMO010000185.1:0-9012 GCA_964574195.1 uncultured Clostridiaceae bacterium
GAGCTTTATTCAGAGTGAAATCGAAAATGCCGATAACCTGAAGCATGAGGCTGCTGTATTAAAGGGTGAATACGACAATAAACTTGCCGGAATTGAGGATGAAAAAAGGAAGATTATCGAAGAAGCAAGGAAAATGAGCAGCTACATGCATGAAAAGAGCAGGAAGGAAGCAGAGGGAGAGAAGGAAAGAATACTGAAAAGCGCTGAGACGGAGCGGGAGCATCTGTACGAAAAAGCCAAAGAGGATCTGAAGCGGGAAACAGCTTTGATATCCATTGGCATTGCAGAAGAGATCCTGAAAAAGAAGATAGATAAGAATGACAATGAACGATTACTTGAAGGCATTTTGAACGAATTATCGGACGTAAAGGTATAAGGTGGCACTATGATTGAGGTAGCAAGCAAAAGATATAGTCAATCTCTTTTTGAAGCCGCACTTGATAATGAAAAGTTAGATAAGGTATTCGAAGAGCTTGCAGGCTTGAAGAAGGTATTTGAGGATAACCAGTCATTTTTCAAGGTGCTGGAGTATCCTTTTATAACTTTGGACGAAAAATATAAAATAATAAATGAAGTTTTCAGCAAGAGCTTTGACCCGCTCATCTGCGGCTTTCTGAAGGTGCTTATTGAAAAGGATAGAGTGTATGTATTAGCTGATATTATCAAGGATTTTGAGGAATTGTACTACGAACACAGCAAGCTTCTCAAGGTTCAGGTCATAACCGCCTTCAAGCTTAAGGAAGATTATAGGATGAGACTTGCTTTGAAGCTGAAGGAAGTATTCAGACAAGATATAGTTATGGAGGTCAGTGTTGATCCGTCAATTGTCGGGGGTCTTTTGATAAGGGCAAAGGATAAGATAATCGATGCCACTGTAAAAGGAAAGCTGGACAGAATGAAGGACAACCTGCTTTATGACAAAACCGAGGTGAGATAATGAGTATAAAACCTGATGAAATAAGCGGGATACTGAAGGAAAGAATAAAGCATTTTGATCAAAGGCTCCAGTCCAATGATGTCGGTACAGTCATACAAGTAGGTGACGGTATAGCGAGGGTATATGGGCTGAGAAGCTGCATGGTCAATGAGCTTCTGGAGTTTACAAATGATGTATACGGAATGGCCCTGAACCTGGAAGAGGATAACATAGGCTGTGTTCTTCTCGGTTCTGACCAGGATATCAAAGAGGGGGATATTGTAAAGAGCACAGGCAGGATAGTAGAGGTACCCGTAGGGGATGCACTTCTCGGAAGGGTCGTTGATGCTTTGGGAAATCCCATTGATGGAAAAGGGACCATCAAGTCGGAGAAATATCGCCCTACCACTACCGCTGCCCCTGGGATAGTTGCCAGAAAGGCAGTCAAACAGCCGATGCAGACAGGTATAAAGATAGTAGATGCCCTGACTCCTATAGGAAGAGGACAAAGACAGCTTATTATAGGTGACAGGCAGACCGGCAAAACATCTATAGCCGTAGACGCCATAATAAACCAGAAGGATAAGGGCGTTATATGTGTTTATGTTGCGATAGGACAGAAGGCATCAACAGTTGCACAGATAGTTGAGTTACTGCGCAATACAGGTGCTATGGAATACACAATAGTAGTATCCGCTGCCGCCAGCGACCCAGCACCGCTGCAGTACCTGGCCCCATATTCCGGTTGTGCCATTGCTGAGGAATTTATGTACAATGGCAAGGATGTACTTATAGTATATGATGATTTATCAAAGCATGCCGTTGCGTATAGAGCGATGTCGCTTTTGCTTCGGAGGCCGCCGGGAAGAGAGGCATATCCCGGAGATGTATTTTACCTGCATTCAAGATTGCTGGAGAGATCCGCCAAGTTGAATGATGAGCTGGGGGGCGGTTCGCTTACTGCACTTCCGCTTATTGAAACCCTTGGAGGGGAGCTCTCTTATATACCTACCAATGTAATATCCATTACCGATGGGCAGATATTCCTTGAGGCTGAGCTTTTCCATGCCGGGATACGTCCTGCCATGAATGTCGGTATTTCTGTTTCCAGGGTAGGAGGAAGTGCTCAGATAAAAGCCATGAGGAAGGTATCCGGAAAGCTAAGGATAAGCCTTGCTCAGTATAGAGAGCTTGCAGCCTTTGCACAATTCGGTTCAGAACTGGATGAGGATACGAAAAGGGTTCTGGAGCAGGGTGAGAGGATCGAGGAGCTGCTTAAGCAGCCGCAGCATGAGACTATTCCTGTTGAGGAACAGGTGGTCTCCATTTATGCAGTTGCAAATGGCTATACAAAGGACATAAAAACCAGTGATATAGGTAATTTTGTGGATGAGCTTGTAGAGTATATAAGAAATGAGTATAAACAGATACTGGTCAATATTGTTGAAACAAAGGACTTGAATGAAGAGACAGAGAATATGCTTATTCGTGCAATAGAGGAATTCAAGAAAAAATTTGTATAGTATCGAGAGTGATATAGATGGCTGGATTAAATGATGTAAAGACAAGGATCGCGAGCGTTGGCAGCACCCGGCAGATCACAAAGGCCATGAACCTTGTTTCAACAATAAAATATAAGAAGTCAAGGGAAAGCACCGAGCGCTTGCGTAAATACCTTGATGAATACGGTAAAGTAGTAGAGACAATATTCAATTATAAGATAGAGCGGGCGCAGAGTGAGCTTACAGAAAAAAGGGATGTAAAACGATCCCTGACTGTTGTGATCAGCTCTGACAGGGGCTTGTGCGGAGCCTACAACTCATCTGTGATCAAACATGCTGCTGCGGCGATAGAAGGAAAGAATACAGCGATCATTACGATTGGCAGCATAGCAAGGGATTTCTTCAGCAAACCTGGTTTTGAGCTGGTGAAGGACTATGAAGGTATAACTGATACGGTGCTATACCACAATGCCAGGGTAATTGCGCTGGATATAATGCGGATGTATAGGAAAAGGGAAGTTGATGAAGTTATTGTTTATTACAACAACTTTGTTTCTACGATCAAATACACACAGACGGAGCACAAGCTACTTCCGCTGGTATTCAATGAAACAAAGGGTGACAGTAATTTCATATATGAACCCTCTCCGGAGGAAGTATTTGATGCCATAGCCTCTGGTTATGTAGTCAACCGTATATACAGCATATTGCTGGAGGCTTCGGCCAGTGAGCACAGCAGCAGGATGACCGCTATGAGCTCGGCAACCGATAATGCGGATAAGATGATCGAGGAACTGACTATGCAGTATAACAGGGCAAGGCAGGCAACCATCACCAATGAGATATCCGAAATAGTTGGTGGAACTGAAGCGTTGAAATAGCTTTATAAGGTTTGTGGTGGCTATACACTAATATGTATTGTTCTGCAGCAAAGAAAATCAAAGAAACACAAATCTGTGAAAGCGCTGCTTAAACAGATTTTGTATAGGTGGTGAAATAAATGGCCAATATTGGTAAAATAGTACAGATAATCGGACCGGTCGTAGATATAAAGTTCAGCTCTGATAAACGTCCCTCGCTGTATAATGCCATAAAGATAACAAATGGGAACGAAGAGCTCATTGCTGAGGTATCGCAGCATATAGGCAACGATACTGTAAGATGCATATCAATGTCTGCAACTGATGGGCTTGTTCGCGGAATGGATGCCGAGGACACTGGGGAACCTATAAAGGTTCCCGTAGGGAAAGGTGTGCTAGGTAGGATAATGAATGTTGTAGGCAAGCCGGTGGACAACAATGGTGAAATAGAAGCTGAAATGTACACCTCTATTCATAAACCCGCACCGGAATTTGTCGATCTGGTAACCAATACCGAACAGTTTGAAACAGGAATCAAGGTAATTGACCTAATATGTCCATATGCAAAAGGTGGAAAGATAGGGCTGTTCGGAGGAGCCGGTGTAGGAAAGACAATTCTTATTATGGAGCTCATTAATAATATTGCAAAGCAGCATGGCGGCCTTTCTGTTTTCGTTGGTGTAGGAGAGAGAACAAGGGAAGGTAATGAACTCTGGGTAGAAATGGGAGAGTCTGGTGTAATAGACAAGACTTCACTGGTCTTTGGACAGATGAATGAGCCACCGGGAGCGAGAATGCGTGTTGCTCTGTCCGGACTAACGGTTGCAGAGCATTTCAGGGACCAATACGGGCAGGACGTGCTGCTGTTTATAGACAATATCTTCAGGTTCACCCAGGCAGGTTCAGAGGTATCTGCGCTGCTGGGCAGGGTGCCTAGTGCGGTAGGCTATCAGCCGACCCTGGCAACAGAAATGGGGCAGCTGCAGGAGAGGATAACCTCAACCAAGAGAGGTTCCATAACCTCAGTCCAGGCTGTCTATGTACCTGCCGACGACCCAACAGACCCGGCACCGGCTACGACCTTTGCCCATCTGGACGCTACAACTATCCTGTCCAGAAGCATAGTTGAGCTTGGAATTTACCCGGCTGTAGACCCGCTGGATTCCAGCTCCAAAATACTTGATCCCAACATAGTGGGAAAAGAGCACTATGAGGTCGCGAGAGGAGTCCAGGAGATCCTGCAAAGATACAAGGAATTGCAGGATATCATAGCTATCCTAGGTATGGATGAGCTCAGCGAAGAGGATAAGCTTATAGTGGCAAGAGCCAGGAAGATACAGAGGTTCTTCTCGCAGCCCTTCTTCGTAGGAGAGCAGTTTACAGGTATCAAAGGCAAATATGTATCTTTGCCCGAGACCATAAGAGGCTTCAAGATGATCCTTGACGGTCAATGCGACCATGTACCTGAGTCCGCTTTCTTCATGAAGGGAACCATTGATGAAGTCCTGGAAAAAATATGATGCACGTTGGTGATGTAGATGGCGTCTTATAATCTTAAAATATTAACACTTGATGAGGTTTTTTTTGACGGTCCTGTTCAAACTCTGACAGTAAGGGGTATGGATGGGGATTTTCAGATACTCCCCCGTCATGCGGACCTTATCGCAGTTGCGATGCCTGATGATATCCGCTTCATTACCGAGCAGGGGGAAAGGCATGCTTTCATAAGCAGGAGCCTGCTGAAGGTATTGGATGGAGATGTGACCATCATAGCTGATACAGCTGAATGGCCTGAGGATATCGACATTGAGAGAGCTGAAGAAGCGGAAAAGAGAGCCAGGGAGCTGCTAATGCACAGAGAAAGCGCGAATACCGACATAACAAAGGTAGAGCTTGCTTTGATGAGGGCAGTGGCCAGGAAAAAGACATCCAAATATAAAGGGTAAAAAAACAGGAACACAATTTGTGTTCCTATTTTTATACAAAGTATATCAAGTATAACATTATACCCATCAGTGAAGCGGCAGCATTCAATATCAGCGTCTTATTGAACCTGTCGCTTTTTCTTTTATATCTCATCAGGTTTATGATTATTGAAACCATACAGAAGAAGAAAAGCAATACCAGGAGTATAAATGCAAATTGCATCAGGTTCGCATTCCAGTCACTCAGAAGCTTCACGTGGAAGGATTCATCCATATAGGATACAAAACCCGGCTTTGCTGTAAGTGTGATGAAAAGTGCTGCTGCGATAAGTATCCAGGATATTATACCCGAGTACTTGACCCATTTTGTTAGAGTATCAGGTCCCCGGCGTCTGTCTTGCATATGCTCACTCCCCCAATAATTCTATACTATGATTATAAACAAGCCGTCATAAGTAAGCAATGCATATTTTGACTTATTCATTTGTAGTATGGAAAAGGCAGCTTTTTTGTTATATTATTAAGTCAGGAAGCAGGGGCTGTATATCTGGTGAATCGGCTGTAACAATACAAGTTTGTAGCCGGATTTATACAAAATCTGTTTATGTTCTGCTAAACAGATTTGTGTTACCTTGATTTTCTTTGCGGCGTAACAATCTACATTATTGTTAATCCGCCGCAACTTATATAAAGGAGATGTAGAAATGATCAGAACAAACAAGGAAACCCTGGTAATACAGTCAGCAATGGGTGAAATAGCTCATCCTAGGATGGTAAACTATTACAAAATGAGTCAGGCGGGTACGGTGGAGCATCTGCCGGGTATAGGCGCCATCACATATAACGTGGGCATAGGAGACAGCGTCTATGGCTGGGCTGTTGACCATATGGAGCCCGGAGTATCCATCAGGCATCCTGAGGATATAGAGAATACTGCAATGCTTACCTTGGCATGTATGGGAAATGAAGCTAAGGTCATAAGTGGTGACGGAAAAGGAATGAAGGGCTATGTTATAGGAACCCACGGCGGAAGGGACAATACTATCATACACTTTGACAAGAAGGAGCTTGATGCTCTTGCCATAGGAGACAGGATCCAGATAAAGGCCTATGGATTGGGCTTGAAGCTGCTTGACTATCCAGAGATCAAGGCCATGAGTATAGATCCATATGTACTGGAGGCAATGGATATAAAGGAGCGGGACGGGGGAATTGAAGTTCCTGTGGTCGCAGAGGTGCCTGCATATCTGATGGGCTCCGGTATGGGGGCTGAAACCTCCTACAAAGGAGACTATGATATAATGACAGGCGACAAGGATGAAATACGAAGGCTGGGACTGGACAAACTCAGATTTGGAGATTTTATACTGCTCAGGGATTGTGACAACACTTATGGGAGAGGCTATCTGAGAGGAGCAGTCACTATTGGTATGGTGATACACAGCGACTGTGTCTGGGCTGGACACGGACCAGGAGTAGTCACGATACTCAGCTCAAAGAATACATATATTTATCCCAGGATAACGGAAAAAGCCAATATCGGTTATCTGAAGAACACACTATAATCTGTCATTGGTTGAAAAGAAAATCAGTATGAGGTGGTGATGGAATGCAGGATATGTTTAAGGCCATAATAGATGAGATTGGTGAAGGCATTATTGTCATAGATACTGAGGGAGTTATCGAGTACTACAACAGGAAGGCAAAGGAAATATTCGGTATCATCTTTAATCATGGTCTTGGTCATGAAGAGGGCCGCATAGAGGACGGAGATACGGTGATCATAGCTGATTCCGCACTGGGAGCTGATGACGGCGGTTTGTTGCCTGAGGACCTGCTTTGCCTTGGTGTTGCTACCGAAGCACTCAGAACAGGATATCCTTTCATTACCATTGGAAGCTTCGGCGGCAGTAAGGGCAGCGCCATACTCAAGTATTCAGACCGCAGGGATCGTAAAATAATGCTCCTGTCCAGCGATAACCAATTGAATAACAGGATCTCTGTTTCGCTCGATCCTGAAGCCAATATAGCGGTCATATCGGTGGGAGACTGCAACTTTTCTTACAAATATGCCAGATCTATCGGACATATGGTGGTATTATGCGGTAAAACAGGAAAGGTCAAATTCTATCAAGCCAAGGGCTATACGACAAGGCGGGAGGACATAAAGATGCTGCTGCAGGGTAAAACCTTTGCAGCAAAGGGAGATGTGAATGTGGAGCTCAATATAGACGGGCACAGCATCTTTGATATTCATCCCAAGGAGTCCAATATAAATATCGTCGAATTCCTTGAAGCTGCAAAAGGAAAGGATATATCCTACACAGACCAGGTCAAGGAGATAAACGGAAGACTGACCAGATGCTCCCTGATCCCGCTGAAAAATGAAGGCAAGGTAGAGGGAGCAATGCTGAAGGTACAGGATATCAGCGAGCTTGACAATGTAATAAAGGAAAGGGATTATGCCATAGCGTCGCTGAACGAAGCGGAGAGCAGGCTTAAGCCCGATGACAGGTTTTCTGTGATAATAGGGCAGAGTGATAGTATAAATACAGTGAGGAGGCTGGCCCGGAAGGCCTCAGAGACTGATTCCACCGTGCTTATAACCGGCGAAAGCGGTACGGGGAAAGGGCTGGTGGCAGAATGTATTCATAACAGCAGCAAGAGGAATAGAAAACCCTTCATATATGTCAATTGTGCATCTATTCCCAGCGAACTGATTGAAAGTGAGCTGTTCGGCTATGAGGGCGGAGCTTTTACAGGTTCAAAAAAGGAAGGAAAGAAGGGTTTGTTTGAAGCGGCTGATGAAGGTACGGTATTCCTTGATGAAATAGGAGATATGCCGCTTTTTATGCAGGCAAAATTGTTGTATGTGCTTCAGGAGAAAAAGTTCAACCGTGTCGGCAGTACTGATCCCATAAGTGTGGATGTCAAGATAATAGCGGCTACCAACAAGGAACTGGAAAAGCTGGTTCGTGAAGGCAGCTTCAGGAGCGATCTCTATTACAGGATAAACGTATTTCCAATCCTTATCCCTTCTCTCAGGCAAAGGAAGGAGGACATATACCC
The DNA here is from genome assembly GCA_964574195.1 of uncultured Clostridiaceae bacterium. GTDB lineage: Bacteria > Bacillota > Clostridia > Lutisporales > Lutisporaceae > BRH-c25. Next base: position 8,273 of record CAZNMO010000185.1, read on the forward strand.
ACTTATTAACAGCCTGCTTCCAAGGATCTGTAGAAGGACCGGGATCCGGGAGAAGAAGATTTCCATTGAGGTCATAAAAGAGCTGCTTTCCTATGATTGGCCGGGTAACGTAAGAGAATTGGAGAATATACTTGAGAGAGCCGTCAATATAACAGAGGGCGATACCATATTACCGGAGCATATAAATATCCAACGCCTGGGTGGAAACGGTGACAAGGACATAACTTCGCAAACCCTCGATGAAATAATTGAAAAAGCTGAAAAGACGGCCATCGAAAGGGCGATGAAAGTAACGGGCGGCAACAAATTTGAGGCTATGAGCCTACTCAATATCAGCAAAACAAGCTTTTATGACAAGTTAAAAAAATATAATATAGGAAAATAGCATATAAGCTTTGTTATTGTAAAAATTCCGGAAAACGGGAAAAATTCCGAAAATCCGGAATTGTGTCACGAACCGCATGAACCCAAGAGAGTTTGATATCGCAATGAAATATTCCGGAATTGCGGAAAAAATTATGTATCAAGCTGTGGGGATATAGTTTGTTTCTTTATGAACTGTCTTAGAGCTGTGGGACTATAGGAGATCAGGATATATATGCATGGAGAATTGGCACAAGTATTGCAAATAATTATATGCATGAATATCGGACTTCAAGCCTTTATAATTTGCGGCGGATTTACGCTAATGTAGATTGGTTCCGCCGCAAAGAAAATCAAGGTAACACAAATCTGTTTCA
>CAZNMO010000186.1:0-8991 GCA_964574195.1 uncultured Clostridiaceae bacterium
TGAAGGTCTACTTAACCTCTTTCACATCCTCAAGGTATACTTCCTTGCCGTTTACCGTCAGATAGACCGATGTGCCGTCTCTCTTTACCTTCTCTACCACGCCTTCAATTTCCACTGTCTTGTTTCTTTTTACTCCGTTGACCGTTTCGGTTTCTACATAAGAGCCCTTTATTGTTTTTCCAATAAGGTTGAAGGCTGTATTGTTTCTCATGCTCTGGTTCATCAGGTATATCTGTTCCACAGAATTCTCAAGCTCTGTAACCTCTTTTATATCATCAAGCTTTACATCATACTTTGTACCGGTTACATCCACTGTGAGGTAAATATCGTCATCCTTCACTATGACCTTCTCCACCAGACCGATTATTTCCTTTGTCTCCAAAGCGTCCTCAGCTTTATATTCCGCTTTTACCAGCTTGTTGACCATATTATTAGCGGAGTTGAGTCTGACTGTCCTGTTAGAATTCTGTGACTGCTCCAATGCACTGAACTGTGCCATCTGACCGATGAACTGGTTGTCTTTGTTCGGCTCCAGTGGATCCTGGTACTTCATCTGTGCTACCAGAAGCTTCAGGAATGCATCCTTGTCAAGATTACTGTTGTACTCTTTCACTGGGTCCGGATCATATTTGGTATATTGCCCATTGATTCCTTCTACTGCCATTTTCTCACCTCCCTATGCAATGTGATCAAATTCACCATTATGGATCCTATATGGGTTTTCCGCTCTTGGGGCGTCAACCTCACTGCCGATATATCCCTCATAGCTGCCTCTGTTTTTGGCGCTGCTTCCGAGCTTCACCGTCTCCTTCCACTGATGGAAGGCATTGCTGTTATTGTATTCCTTATTTTCCTGTCCTACCGAGACACTGAAGTTTTGAACTTCCATTCCTTTTTCCTGCAGCATATCCTTAAGTTCATTGAAACTGGACTCTATTACCTTCTTAACTTCGTAGCTTTCTGCCGTGAACTTTGCTGTTATCAGGCCTCTTTCAACAGCTATCTTCAGTGTAAGCTTCCCAAGGTTCTCAGGCTCCAACTGCATTCTCATCTCTGAATGAGTGTCTGAAAGAACTACTTCTGCTTTCTTCACTATCTGGTTTATTATTTCTGCCCTGTTCACATTTTGTGTTTTTGGTGCTGTTGTCTGAGCTGCCACTGTTTCAGCATTTTCCACAGGTAATACCTGCTCCTGCTGTACTGCCTGCATCCCTTCAACTGTCGTCTTGTTCTGCTTTACGTTTGCTGTGTATTGTGTCCCTTTAGTGTTCTCTTGACCTGCAGAGGACTCATTTTCCTGCTTGCTTTCCCCATTAGCCTGTACCGTTACTTTATCTGTCTTTCCCTCCAGAGCTGATATTTCTTCTTCTGTTGCTTCAGTTCCGTTGGCCTCCGTTTGAGTTGTCTTCTTTACAGTATTGTTTGCTGCTTCTGTTGTCTCTGCTGCTTCCTCCTTACCTGTCTCAGGTGCCTTTGTTTCATACTTTTCCTGCCCATTGACCTCCGGAGTCCTGATATCTGCTTCTTTTTCTGCCTTCATAGCTGCATCTTCGGTATGAACGGTACTGTTTTCAACCGTAGTCTCTGCTATGACCTCGAGCTTAGATAATGAATCATCGATTACTGTCTGAAGCTTCTGCAGGAAATTGGAAGCTTCACTGTCTGCTACTATGCTGTCAGCCTTAAGCTTTTCCATGATGCCTTCCAGCATTGTTTTGAGCTCTGCTATGTTTTGCTTCAGCCCTGGAAGTTCTGTTTGAAGCTGTAGGTTTTTCGTACCAACCAGCTTGTCCAGTTTGCTCTGTAATGCTGTAAGCTCATGAAATGCGGCTTTGATGCCTTCAACAAGTTCCTTCTGATCCTCCGGTGTTACCTCCGGTTTCTGCTGCAAATCTGACAGCTGCTGAAGAACTGCGAGAATTTCTTCTATTCTCTCTGAAATCTTCTCTGTCTGCTTTTCCTTTGGTTCAACTTCAGAATTTGTCTTTTCATTAACCTTTTGGCTATTTCTGTCTACCTTTTTTAACTTCGCTTCTGACCTACCGATCAGTTCCTTCCTGACACTGTTATTATCCTCCCGATCGATGCTGCTGCCTGCTTCCTTTAAGCTGTCCTTGAAGCTGTAAGATCTCTCAGCACTAAAACCGCTCACAGTTTCCTTTGGCCTGCTGATTGCCGCATTAGGTTTGCTTGTTTTGAATGATGCAAGTAATCCAAAATTGTTTATCACTGTTTCACCTCCTTATACAAGTAAATTATAGGATGTCTTATATTACAAAAGCGGTTATCCGCTTTGTAAGCTATGGAGTTGGCGTTGTCGTTGGTTCACTCAGATCTTCCAATATCTGTGCTGCCTGCAGCGGATCCATAAGTGCCAATACTGCCGAGGTCTTTTCCTTCTTCATGTTTCTCAAGATCTGCACCACTGAATCCTTGTCATCCATGCTGAGCAGTATTTGAGCAGCCTTTGCATTATCGATCTTCTCCAGATACTTGACCTGCTCTTCTATGCTTGTAAGCTTGCTGCTAAGCTTCTGAAGCTTGTCATTGATCTGAAGCTCCTTGTCCGAAAGCTCTCTTTCCTTGCTTTCTACAGCCTTTTCCCTCTTATCGAGCTCTTTTGCCCTATCATCAAGCTCTTTTGCCGTTATCGCCAGCTTTGACTTTTCTAATTCTATTTCCTCTTTTGCTATCTGTTCGGGATTTTTGCTTTCCACCACAGGCCTCAGCAGCTTACCTACAACCGGTAGATTGGATATCCACATTGATGTTTCAGCCTTTAGTCCCGCGAAGTTAAACATGAAAATTGCACCTATGGCAATTATGGAGGTCAATATCAGTATTATAAGTATCAATAAAAAGGTATTACTCTTTCTTTCCTTACCCTTAACCTTTTCTTTCTTTTTCTTATCCTTGGCCCCTGCTTCCGGTGATGGTGCAGGCTTCTTTGCCGCGGATTTCTTCGGGTCATTCTCATTTATCTGCTCCATGGCATATCCCCCTATGAATTGTTGCTTCCCTTGAAGGAAACCAGATCGTCGATGAATTTTTCCTCTTTTTTCTGTTCTTCATATAGATACTTCTTATGATCTATTTCCTTAAGCTTTTCTATCATCTTTTTTTCCTGGGTCGCTTTGATAAGTTCTTCCCTGCACGCAGAAACATAGTCTTCAGCCATTTTTATCCGGGTTTTCTGTTCTTTTATCCCCCTTTTATAATAATCGATATAATTCATCAATAACTTTAGCTCATTTACTGCGATTCCGATAGAAGTTTTTTCTTTGAAGGCTTTAACAAGCTCACTTTGACTTGCCTTGAGCTCCGAAAGTCTTTCCTTCTCCTGATCAAGCCTCTTTAGGGCAAGGCTAAGCTGATTTTTCTTTTCATCCTCCATATCCAGTCTGAAATCCAACAGTTTTTGCAGTTTGAACTTGTATGCAGCCATAATATTCTCCCTATGACACTATATTTCTCATAGAATTCAGTACTTCCTGCATTTCCACCTTTTCCTCGACGCGCTGCCTTAGGAAGCTATTGATAGCTTCGATCTTTTCTATGGCCCTGTCTATCTTACCGCTGCTGCCCTTTACATAGGCTCCGATATTTATCAGGTCCTCTGCATCCTTATATACAGACATTATGTTTTTAATTTCGTTTGACCATTCCTTATGTTTATCATCGACTATGTTCGGCATTACCCTACTTATGCTTGCCAGTACATCCACTGCAGGGTAATGGTTCTTGTTTGCCAGGCTCCTGGAAAGCACTATATGACCGTCAAGTATGCTCCTGACTGTGTCAGTGATCGGCTCATTCAAATCATCACCATCCACAAGTACCGTATACATTCCTGTTATTGAACCTAAATCTGAGGTCCCTGATCTCTCAAGCAGCCGGGGCATGACTGAAAACACTGAAGGAGTGTAGCCCCTGGTAACAGGCGGTTCACCAATGGCAAGCCCCACTTCTCTCTGGGCCATTGCAAAACGTGTCAATGAATCCATCAGCAGCATCACATCCTTGCCCTGATCCCTGAAATACTCAGCCACCGAGGTGGCAAGCTGTGCAGCTTTTAGCCTGATCAGTGCAGGCTGGTCAGAGGTAGCTACAATAACTACCGATCGGGCAAGACCTTCCTCCTGTAGGTCGTTTTCTATAAACTCCCTTACCTCCCTGCCTCTCTCCCCTATAAGGCCTATAACATTTACATCCGCCTTTGTATTCCTTGCGATCATGCCCATCAATGTGCTTTTGCCCACACCACTTCCTGCGAATATGCCGATCCTCTGGCCTTTGCCTATTGTAAGCAGTCCGTCTATCGATTTTACACCTACCGGAAGTATATCGGTTATCCTTCTTCTTGTCAGCGGATTGGGAGGGTCATTCTCTACGGGATATACCTCACAGCTGTCAATATAGCCATTACCATCTATCAGATTGCCAAGGCCATCGAAAATCCTTCCAAGCATAGCATCAGATACCGATACAGTCAGGCTTTTTCCAGTTGCCTCTATCCTGCTGCCAGGACCGATGCCGTTCATGCTTCCAAGCGGCATGAGACATACTATGCTTTCTTTGAAGCCCACGACTTCTGCCTTTATAGGTACTTCTCCCTTCAGAGGATAGATGTTGCAAATCTCCCCCAAATTAACAGCAGGTCCATGGGACTCAATAGTAAGCCCAACAACCTGCGATACTCTTCCTGAATACCTTATCAGATCATTGACCGATAAGGCATTTCTATATTTACCATAATTGATTTCTTTCATATTCATCACTCATTTCCTAGAAGGTAAGTGAATATTCTCTCTATTTCCCTTATCTGTACATCTATACTGGAATTGATCTCACCGGATGGTGTTTCCACGATACAACTTCCAGTGGCAAGTGAAAGGTCGGATACTATCTCTATGTCGGAGATTCCTTCTACAAGAGTGCATATCCTCTCTCTATTCTCATTAATGAATTCATAATCCTGGGAAGAAACCCTTAAGACAAGCTGCTTTTTGAAGGCGCATTTCTGAAGCGCCTGATTAACTAGTGAAAGAATTGAAGCTTTATTCTGAGTTATTTCATCGCCTATGACTTTTGTCGCTATATCCAATACAAGCTGCAGTATCTGCTCCTCTGCCTCTCTGTGAATATCATCTTTTCTGCTTTCCAATTGCTCTTTTATGCCGGCTGCCTCATCCAGCACCGATTGCGCTTCCCTCCTGCTCTCCAGATATCCGGCTTCATAGCCTTCCTTGTAGCCGCTCTCTCTCGCCTCGGCATGAAGCCTAAGGGCTTCATCCTCCGCTGCAGTTACAATGTTTCGCGCTTCAGCATTGGCTTCCTCTATTATTCTCAGATACATTTCCTTGGCATCTTCTATGATGTTGTTCGCCGAGGCTTCGATATCCTCAGAGTTTATCTCAGCAGGTGCCTCTTGAGGCGCCTGCTTTATTACCTGCTGGAAGGCGTTAACTATGGATCTGGGTGCTCCCACTGCAACATGTTCTGATTTATAGACCTTAGACAATTATTTCATCCCCTCCGCCTCTGGAGATTACTATTTCTCCTGCATCCTCCAGCTTCCTAATAACATTTACTATCTTCTGCTGGGCTTCTTCAACGTCTCTCAGCCTTACAGGGCCCATATAATCCATATCCTCATTTATCATCTCAGCAAGACGTTTAGACATATTACTGAAAATAGCCTTCTTGACCTCTTCTCCGGCATTTTTGAGAGCAAGAGCCCAATCGCCGTTTTCAACTTCCCTTGTGACTCTCTGAATAGACCTGTTGTCAAGAGTCACTATGTCATCAAATACAAACATCCTCTTTCTGATCTGTTCAGCAAGGTCTGTATCTTGGACCTCCAGTGTCTCCATGATAAATTTCTCGGTGCCTCTGTCTACTGAGTTCAATATATCAACTACTGCCGTTAATCCGCCGGCAATGGTGTAATCCTGTGTGACCATGGAGGAAAGCTTCCTTTCCAGTACCCTCTCAATTTCCTTTATTACTTCAGGCGATGTCCTGTCCATTATCGCGACTCTTCTTGCAACATCGGCCTGCTTGTCCTGAGGCAATGATGATATTATTGTAGCTGCCTGCTGTGGTTTCAGATATGCCAGTATAAGAGCAATGGTCTGAGGGTGCTCTCCCTGTATGAAGTTCAATATCTGGGCCGGGTCAGCTTTTCTAACAAAATCAAAGGGTCTTACCTGCAAGGATGCTGTAAGTCTGTTAATTACATCAAGTGCCTTCTGTCCTCCCAAAGCTCTTTCCAATATTTCCTTGGCATAGGAAATCCCACCCTCGGAAATATATTCCTGAGCCACACATATCTGGTAGAATTCATTCAGCACTTCATCCTTTTCCTCAGGTGATACGGTCCTCATATTCGCAATTTCAAGAGTAAGCTGTTCTATATCCTCTTCCTTGAGATGCTTGAATATTGCGGCAGATTTCTCAGGTCCAAGAGTAATCAGAAGTACTGCCGCTTTTTGTCTTCCTGAAAGGCTGCCTTTATTTCCTCTTGTCAAAATATACCACCTCTACTCCTCATTCAGCCATGTTTTCAAGAGCTGTGCAACAGTCTCTGGCTTGACTCCTACAAACTTTTCTATCTTCTTCTTTACTTCATTCTTATCCTCAAGATCGATTTCTCCAACAGGTTCAGCGGACATAAGTCCAACAGGGATCGATCTGCCCGTTGCTGCATCAGTAACATACTCGACTGCTTCCTGTCTGCCAGTACGCTTTCTCAGTATCAGGAACAATGCAGCTCCAAACACCAAAACTGCAGCCACTCCGGTTGCTATCATAACGATCAGCTCTCTTGTCCGCATCTTTGCTTCTTCTTCCTGAGCCGACTTGATCCCATCCTCCAGGGTGGTATCAAATTTCATGAGTGCAACCTTTACAACATCCTTCTGTGTACCATCTGGGTTCAGAGGGATTTCATAGTTGAAGCCCTGTATGGAGTAGTCAACCAGCTCCTTTACCTTTGACATCAGCTCATCAGTATTGGCCAGTGCCTCCTCCTTAAGTCCGTTCTCATTGACCAGTACAGAAACGGAAAGGGATTGAATATTACCCATTTCCTTCACTATCTGCTCTTTAATCTCGTTTATCTCGTAATTCACGATCGTACTTGCTTCATTGTATTGTGCCTTGGAGGAATCCACCTCGGCATATTGGTTTATGTCTGTATTGGTATCTGTACCCGGAACTCCGCCCTGACCTGCATCTACCCATTCCTTCTTAATATCCTGCATGTTCCTTACTATCCCTGCATTCTTTTCAGTGTCAGGTGCTGTATACGTTGTCTTATCCTGTGTCATGGAGTTGAAATCCAGCTTCACTGCGGCAGTCACTTTTACGTTGTTCATACCGAATGGAGCTTCCAGGAACTTAGTTATACTCTTTTCTATATTATCCCTGACTGCATTCTGCATTTCCATTTGTGTAGATATCAACGCATTGGGAGTACCGGACTCCTGTACCAGGGACCTGCCGTTTTCATCTATAATAGATACCTTATCCGGCTGCAGCCCTTTTACGCTCTTTGCTACATACTGGACTATACCATTCACCTGGTTTCTATCAAGAGCCGGGTACCCGGGCTTCATCTTTACAATAAGGGATGCTGTTGCCTCATTGCTGGTCTGATCGATTATAAAGGTCTGATCCTCTGGTATATAGAGATTAACATCAACATAATCGACGCCTTTTATTGATTTAAGTCCTTTTCGCAGCTTGTTCTGCTTTGCTATCAGATATCTCTGGTTCTTGTCCTGGCTGGTCTCATAAAAAGAAGCCTGCTGCTCCTCAGGATAAGCTGAATCATCCCCAAGGAAACCTTCAACGGCCAACTGCGCTCTAAGCTCATCCACCTGTTCTCTGGGAACGTATATTGTAGTACCGTCCAGTTTTGTTTCAACATTCAGCTCCTTGAGCTTGGCATGTATCAGCCCTGCATCACTCTGGCTGAGATTGGAGTACAATATCTCCAACTGCGGCCTGCTTGCATATATAACAAAGCCTGAAATGACTGCTATAGAAAGCACCGCTGCGATTATAATCCTTATCTTCTGTCCCTTTTCCAAGCCACTCCAGAATTCATCGAAACTGCTTTTCAGTTTATTGAAAAATTCGCCCATCCAATCACCTCATGTAAACCTTTAGTTAAAATTTTCGATGTCAACTCACTTTTTTAAACAGGCATTCTCATAATTTCCTGGTAAGCTTCCAAAACTTTGTTCCTGAGCTGTATTGTCAGCTGCAGGGCCATGTCCGCCTTCTCCGCTGCAATCATTACCTGATGAATATTGTCATTTTTGCCCATGGCAAAAGCCTCATTAAGCTGTTCAGACTGAATCTGAAGATTATTTACCTCTGAAATTGCATTATTGAGGAAATCAGAAAAGGATACTTTGGTGCCTTCGGTATCCGGGACTGTATTGGCACCGCTGTTGATATTTATTAACTGTGACGGAAAATCAATTTTCATGTTTTAGCCTCCTATCCCCTTCCAATCTCAAGGGCTTTCATTGCAATGCTTTTTGCAGAATTTATTGCTGTGATATTTGCTTCATAAGCTCTACTTGCAGATATCATATTTACCATTTCTGTCATTACTTCAACATTGGGCATTTTTACATAACCCTGTTCATCTGCATCGGGATGACCCGGATCGTAAACTGATTTGAACGGGGTCTTGTCCTCAGAAATACCGACGACCTTGACTCCGGTACCAAGCATGCTTTTGCTGGCATCATTGAGATAATCGCTGAAGGTCATGTTTTTCCCATCCTCCTGGAATACCACGACCTGACGCCTGTATGGGGTACCATCTGCTGTTCTTGTTGTATTTACATTGGCGATATTTCTTGAAATAACATCCATTCTCAGCTTTTCTGCAGTCAAACCTGAAGCACTAATATTAATAGAATTCATAAATGCCATAGTGTTTACCTCCCGTTAATTACGAGCTTTATTCTT
>CAZNMO010000187.1:0-8972 GCA_964574195.1 uncultured Clostridiaceae bacterium
CCGATTCATTATAGCTTCCTGTTCAGTGCTGCTCTGATTATATTCATTTTTATTTTCCATTTTCTTCACCTCACCGATTAGGATGTGCAGAAGGGAAGGAAATTATAAGTCTTTTCGTCCTGAAGAGACTTTTTTAATTTACATTTTTTTCATCTGGACTTATGGCAGTTAAAAGAGTAATATAAGCATTGTCGCTGCAACATTATCGACAAAAGAACACAATCGATTGAACAATAAATACATACCGTGCTAGATGGGGAGATGGCGGTGCCCTGTAACCTGCAATCCGCCTTAGCGGGGTTGAATTCCTGTCATCGGTATGATGCAGTTAAGGTCTGTCCTTGTGTAAGCAGTGTTGACAGCCGGGTCCTGCGCAACAGAAACCCATGAACCTGGTCAGATCCGGAAGGAAGCAGCCATAAGTGGATTCTTCTGTGTGCCGCAGGTCAGCCTGGCCGAGCTGGCTGCCCAAGTAACGCTTAGTTGGTCCTATCAACGGCAGGTGCACGGTTTAATTATGGAGGGGTAGCGAAGTGGCTAAACGCGGCGGACTGTAAATCCGCTCCCTCAGGGTTCGGCGGTTCGAATCCGTCCCCCTCCACCAATATCATAACTTGCGGGTGTGGCGGAATCGGCAGACGCGCTAGATTCAGGTTCTAGTGGTAGCAATACCGTGGGGGTTCAAGTCCCTTCATCCGCATCGCTATTACTCGGAAACAGTTCAGTAGCAGAACTTCGCCTTGCCAAGGTGGGGGTGGGGTTCTCACTTTGTTCCCGGCTTAAGCTCTATTTTTGGCGGCATAGCCAAGTGGTAAGGCAGAGGTCTGCAAAACCTTTACCACCGGTTCGAATCCGGTTGCCGCCTCCAAAACAATTTAATATGCCGGTGTGGCGGAATTGGCAGACGCGCACGACTCAAAATCGTGTTCCTTCTGGAGTGTCGGTTCGACCCCGACCACCGGTATCAATTAAATCCAACAGACGTTGGTATAATCAAGTTTCTCACATTATGTGGGGAACTTTTTTATTTTTCCTTCACACTACAGAATATTCACAAATAATGTGCGGGAGGTAGTGTGCAGTGACAAGACGCAAATTACTAACAGATGAACAATTACGAATAGCGACAAAAAATCAATTTGTTGCCGCAGATGAAGAAGCATTTCAATTATTCTACGAGGGTTGCCAGTTACGGAACTTAAGACCTCATACGTTCAAATTTCTTTGCTCGTTATGGTGGCATCTCAAGCGTTTCCAAAAGACCTTCGGATTGAAAAACTACATCATAAATACAAGTTTCATATGACAGTAGAACCATAGGATGTGCCGTACTTTCGGTACATCTTTTTTAATGACAGGAATTCCAATTTATTTTGTCGAATTATGGAAAAGTGGAGGTGGTATGATGAATTTCCTAAAAAAATTATTTTCACAAGAGAATAAACAATTTTTTTCAAGTGTTGCTGGTGTATCGAAGAAAAATGTTGATGGCACTAAAAGACAAGATATAATTAATAAACTCCGTAACGGTGAAAAGCTAATTTTAGAGCCAGAGTCAGATAATCCGCACGATAAAAATGCCGTAAAAGTATTAACTACTTCAGGAAAACAGATTGGTTACTTAAATCAAAGTTTAGCTTACGATATTAGCCCCAAATTAAAATATGGTGACAAAGTGAATGTTTCAATAAAGGAAATTACAGGCGGCACTAAAGATAAACCCACTCTAGGCGTAAATATCCAAGTAACAATTATTGCAAGTTGAAAGAGGTAAAAACGAATTAGTTGATGGCAGTAGACATTCTCATCAAGGATATGGTGCTAGAAGTAGTGAAATGATTCGAGAAGAATATAAATGTCCTTGCGGAAATGGAACAGTAATTTATGAAAAGTATGATATTCCAGGATTTAGAGAATCTGACATTTGGTGCACCTGTAAAAAATATGCCGAAAAAAATGATTTTGGAAGAGGCACAGCAACAGAAAAGAAGTAATAAATTTTTTGTATTCCTTTAGGGAATGCTTTTCTTTTTTATTGACAGGTATTATCCAATTTGTGTCGAATTGAGTTATAAAATGATTGTATGACAGGGAAAAAATAACATTCTGATAAATTCTGGGGTAGAATCATGGAATTGATTTCCAGTAGAAAGCAGGGGAAATAATGAAAACATCATCTAAGATTTTGTTAACAATATTTACTTTAATCTTATTAGTTGGTGGCGGATATGCTTACCTTCAAATAAAAAATAATTTAGAACAAATGAGAATAGACAATTGTATAGAAACACATCCAGAGACATTGTTTATATCTTCGGATGAAATAGTAAAAAAATGTGAAAGTGGTGAATTGAAATAATGGTTGTTTTAAAAATAAGAAGTATTGCGAAATAGAAAAAATTGTATCAGAAATTAAAACGGCAATTGTGGAGCTGAAGACCCTGATGATTTTTGATTTCACACAAATATTTTGTTAAGGTACCTAATCCTGAGATTTCTAATTTTGCAAAGTATCTTAAATCAAAATATTTTGCTAACATAGAGGCATTTGTTAGCGATGAGTATGACATTTCTGCAGAAATGGCCAAACTTTTTAAGATTATTATTAACAGTTCTTCATTAGCAAATAAAAACGATGATGGAGATTTTCAAAATAGGGTGAGAGCTACTAAGGATAAATTTGATTTGTCTTTTTTATCTTAGTTTTTTAATAACAACAAAATATATCTTTTTGGGCCCGGTGGGGCATTTGCATTATCATTGATTGTAACCTTAACCCCTTCAGGAGCAGCTGTACTTGGGTTAATCCACATATCAATGACTTTATTGCCATCTATAAATACCTAGATTCCATCATCGCCTAAAAAGCTGAAATAGTAATCCCAGGCCTTTATATGTTTGGTTTTGTATTTCCCAAGCGGAAACACATCTTAATAGACACCGGTTCCTCCAACGCCCTCATATGACTTTGAAATGACCGAATGCCCGGTTGGGTAACGCCTAACCAAAGTGCTCGGTCAGGTACACCAGTATAACTTCTTCAACGATTAATAAAGTTTGTTCCATCCACATCAATGGAATATCCATCATCTGCTACGGCCGAAACAAAATAATCACCGCCAATAAAGTTGTCAGATTGGTCGAACTCCGATGTAAAATTATCATCGGGAGTCCAGGAAGGTCCTCGATCATACCAGTTTTCATGGACCTCCGCTTCTTTTTTGAAAAAAGTTGGATTGAAAACTGGATCTGAAGGCATGGCGGCAAACGCTACTAAACTAATGCTCATGAAAGAAACTGTTGCCGCAAACGACAAAGTTTGTTTCAAATTTATTCGTATCAAGGTTTGTTCACCCCCTTTCCCGATAAAAAGTGTAAAAAAAAGAAGTTTTAAACTTCTCGAATCAAAAGACTTCTAAAAGTCTAAAATCATTGCCCTGGAGGAATTGCTACGGATTGAATTTGACCGGAAACTACCGCAACTGTAGTTTGTTTTGTTGAAGCATTCCAGTAAAACTCGACATCATAGAAAGCGCCACCTAAAAGTAAACCGTGCACAGAAACTTCATGGTGAATTTCTGCAACATTTGTTGAAGAGGTTGTAAATAAGCCAGGAGTCACACTCCATAAGCTATAAATTAGGTTGTTTGCTCTCCATTGTTGAGCTTTCATTTGACTAACTAACTGGTCTTTACCAATAGCTCCTGTTACATATTGCTGAGTTAGGCTAACAAATGTGGAATCAATGTCTGATACCCCTATTCTTCTGTCAGTTGGGAATGTTTGCTGCCACCTTGACCTTAAGGCAGTAAACATTCCGCTAGAGGACGGTGGAGTAACAGTATACGGATCCACTGTTGGCGTTGGAACAGGTGCTGTTGTTGTGGTACTTGGGCTTGTTGTCGGAGCAGTTGGCTTAGTACTTGTGCTCGTCTTTGGTGCAGTAGCAGTTGAAGCCGTTGCTGTAGAAGTTGTTGTACTAGTACTTGGTGCGGCAGTCGTCGTTGTTGATGAATCTGCTTGACTTGTAGCGGCTGCATCAGTTGTATCAGTAGTAGCATTTGTATCTGCTTGTCCCACTTCTGAATCTGCTGTTGCACTATCGGATTGTTTTTTATCCGAATTCTTCGCTTTTTTCTTAGCTACATCTGCAACCTTTGTATCTGTCTTCTTTTCATTTTCACTGCCATTTGCCCAAGCTGCTAATCCCCAAACTAATCCAGCTACAACTAAAAATGAAACTAAACTTACTACTGCCTTGTTCTTTTTGACGACTGAAACTAAACTTTCGAATTTCTCTTTCATTTTCTTTTCCTCCTATAATGTTTAAAAAAATTGGTAACACAAAAAAAACAGCCAAAAGAGCACAATATAGACAGGTCTTTTCTTCTGTCAGCCCCCTTAACTGTTTTGCTAAAAGCATTAGAATCAACCCTCGTTTGAGAAATAGGTACAAGAGTGTTCAAAAGAGTATTGGTAAAGCAATACTTACTTGTTTACTTGGTAAAATCTCTTAAGAAAAATATTTAAGAATAAACTAGTTTCTGTAGGTATACAGGGCTGAAAGTTCATCATTAATACATTTTTCGCATACACCAATAATTACTTGTTGCAGAGGGGAAAGTTTTACTGCCTTTTATACCAAAAAAGGGTGATCAAACTTAGAAAATTTAGATATAGGACCATATGGATTGATATGTTCTCGAGTTAAACTTCAGGAACTAGAATTACAAAAAGCAATTTTTTCGCCATAAATATGATGCCATTCAACGTGGTTATAAATTAATCCATAAAAAAAGGGGGGCTAATTAATAATAAAGGGACACATCGTAGTAAATTATACCTAAAATAGGTATTTATATATATATTTATTTAACCTTCAATTTTCGGTTATCACAATGGTCAGATCGCAAATTTTTCCCACTTAAAGAGTGCAAAAGCATTTACACAATGTTTAACCGAATTTATGAAAAAAACAAGTATATCTAGTTGTGCAAATATATCAAAATAGCAAAAAAAATATTAATCCAGAAAACTTTACGTACACAAAGATTAAATATCATGTAAGTTTGTCCGCAATTTTTTTTAAAAGTATTTAACGTTATTTAATGCAATTAAACAAAACCGCCATTTATAAACGATTTTTCAGGCCTATTTTATTATATTTTAAGGTATCATGAATGGGCGGCATGATGTAATAACGCCCATCAACCCTTGATATGACAGGGTTTTTGAGTAAGGTGAGATTGAAATGCTAACATTTTGCTATCATATTAAGCCTTTTTCTTCATTTCTTTTGTCACATGACGATAGATGATTCGTGTTGTATCATCTTCCGTGTGACCCAGCCTTTCCATAATATCTTCGAGAACCAACTCTGCTTCTGCCAGCAATGAAGTGTAGGTGTGGCGTAAGGAGTGAGGGGTTAGCGTTTCATTTAATCCCGCTAATTTCAGCAGTCGTTTCATTCTGTTTTCAACCGTTTTGATCAAGATGGGGTAACCTGGATGTTTCTCTGTTTTGGCAAACACAAAGTTTTGATCTACATAAGCTTCGCTTAATTTTTTTAGCCCTTTTTCTGAAATGCTTTCAGGTCTTTAAGCGCCTGAATGACATCTTCTTCAACGACAATCGTCCGTGCCGATCCTACAGGTTTTAGGTGTACATAATACATACTGAACGGTATTATTATTTGGAATGTAGTATGCTTTAATGATACGAATAGTATACTTCACAAAGTGTATATCATTTTACTTAAGATTAACTTCTTAAAGAATAACTCCCGCTGCTTTTTCGTATATGGAAATAAACCTCTCCCATTGTGGCTTGTGATTTTTATAAGCTACAATCTTCTTCATTAGTGAATAAAATGAGTTTGTTTTTGATATATTTAGCGGCAAGTATTTGTTGGAAAGTTCCCGTTTCGCCTCCTCATTATTTCGGACTCATCGCATTATCAGCAGTGACTAGACACTGCTCATACAATTTCAACGAAGTATCAGATGAGCCGGCCTCCACCGACAGGACTACCATACCCGCCTCTTCACGGGAAGTTTCTATAGAGGCTCTATTAGGCGTATAGTACACTCAGTATTCCAAATTGGGTATTTAGTCTATGTACCTTAATTTTGATAGTTAAGTATAGCCTATTTAAACTTTACCCACCTACTATAATATAAAAAGGCCTAGTTGGCACCGGGCTCTTAGTTACAAAAAAGTTCATAAAAAACAGGACATTTTTAATTTATATCGAAATAATATTTAAATAAAAGAAATTTTTGTATTTTTATAACTAACATTCAATCAAGAGTTGCAGTTTGGGAGGTGAGAAATTCAGACTGATTACTTTATTTTTAAGAAAGTTGTTATGTTTAATAATATTATTATGTAGGGTGAGGAATCAATGCCGTATTATTTGAACAATATTATTTACTTATTTATTGTTATTTTCATCATAATTATGTTCATAGTCAGTACACTGGCTGGTTTTATTTCTCTAATAACTGTATTTTTACTCTTAAAAGCTCTTATGAATAATTTAAAAAGAATTGATAGAAAAATAATTAATGAGAAGTTAATGGCTGTGAATAAAATTGTAAAGACAAAAATGGAAGAATTAGGATTCAATATCACTCAGCGTTATGACGATGAAGTACATGAAAATCGATACAAGTTTATTGCAATAGATGAAGATGATAAAAAAGTTGCTTTGGTTGAAAATGGTAATTACCGCATATTTGACTATCGTGATATAGTAGAATCTCAGATTATTGAAGATGGACAAGAGTTAACGTCGATATCTCGTACTAGTCAAGTAGGAAGGGCGCTAGTTGGTGGGGTATTAGCAGGGAGAGTTGGTGCATTAATTGGCGGAGTAAGTTCAAAACAGAGACATACAAGAGTAGTTGAAAAAGTCTCTTTAAATGTAATTGTAAACGATACCAAAAATCCTACTTTTTCTTTAGATCTATTACCATTAAATAAAAATGAAAAACACGTGAAGAAAGAAAATGAAAAATATAAACAAGCAATTAATACAGCGAAAAAAATTCATAATTTAATTAGTGTTCTTATTAGACAAGCAGATCAAGAAAATCAAAAATCTGAAAGAAATATAGTGATTCCAGTCGATAAAACGGATTTTTTAGCAGATGAATTGGAAAAACTTTATAGTTTAGTGGAAAAAGGTATTATTTCTCAATCAGAATTTGATAAACAAAAGATTAAATTATTTAATGAATAATCGGGGGGAAGGGAGGATTACTATATTGTTGTGTGGAAGGCGCTAGGGAAATCCTCAGGAGCGGTATGTTGGAGATGATTCAAAATGATGTTTATTTAGCACTTCACAAAGATAAATCACTCATTATGTCAGTGCTTGAAACAAGTAGTGATGAAACTGATGTTGTTAGAATGGTTCTAATTTAAAGATCATTGAATCTATTGTATTAGATTAGACCCTTAATGCTGCTAGAGAAAGGATAAATGGGGTTCAGTAAAGATGTTATAGTTAGAAAATGTAAATTAGGGTCTGCCGGGAATCACCCCTGATTTATCGCACTTTTAAGACATAACATGTAAGATATTACTTCATCTCACCTTACGGGCGGCATGATGTAATTTATAAGTTCATTTATCGTTCCAAAACTGGAAAAGGTAGATTTATTTAAGTTTTACACACAAAAAACATTTTACAAAACTTTGACACATACCCCCAGAAATCCTTATAAAATTGGGTTTCTATCTCATTTTATTCTCGACCACCGGTATCTTTTTTTACGAAAGAAAACGAGAATGCTCTTCATAACAACGCTTTATGCGTTCCTGCTCTAGTGGGGACGCTTTTTTCGTTGCAACAAAAACTGTCTACGAATGACTTCAAATCTGACGCACCTGATAATACGCAGTGGAGGGCGAACAAGTCGATGATCAGGCGGAAAAACCGATACCACAACAAAGGGAAAAACTAGATTTGTATTTTAAAGAATTCACTTTTCAAATATAATACGCTGGGCAATTTTCCTATTTTTCTAGTATGGTTGAAATATCCAATAAATACAGGGAGACCCTTTGGTGAAAAAAAGTTACATAATTTCCATACGACTTACTATTATTTTCATATTATTGGCTGGAGTTGTATGGTTAAAAGTTAAAGAAAATATTGATGAATATAACAAGGATCCTTCTTACAAATATACTTCAGAAAGAAGAACAGGAGTAGCTGATGAAAAGAGAAATCAGCTAGGAATTGATCATGACTCAACAGAAGATGAAGTTATGAATGTTGTGCACAGAATGACCCACCAAAAAGTTGTGGCTGATGAAAAGTGGGGTGCAATAGAAATGACTTCCAAAAATATTAAAACAGTATATGACATTGTAACGAATAGCGATTTTCCAAATAAAAATAACATGTTAGAAATTCTTACTGATTGGAAAGCCGGCGATTTTTCTCATATTGTTGCAGACCATAATTGGTTTTGGAACTATGAAGAAGGACAGGTTGGTGAAGCGATAAGACCTTTTACTCATGAGGAAGAGAAAGCATTCATTGAAGCATACTTTTCCACTTCTCAAATCACGTCTGAAATCATTTCCGATTATAGATAAAATACAAACTAGATTAAAGAAATCATGGGTTAAACTGCGCTCGTTTGTTATCGTTAATTACATATTTTCCAATGTATTCCTTATACATATCCAGAATAAAGGCATCAAATTCAGAAATGGAAAAAAGCACTCAGTTTTGAGTGTTTTTTCATTCCCGCCAACCTTATATCATTCTCTTTTGTAAGTTTAAAAGTTATCCATATCCGCCATCTGACTTAGCCTCAAAGGCAAAAAAGCATATTCTCCATCTTTAATAATCTCACATTCCTGAACTGGAATAGGATATTTGAAAATCGGTCCGTCTATGACCGTGGTATGGAACTCGCCGCCTTCTCCACAAGGGTCAATACCGCGAGTTTCTA